>JAHFPE010000085.1:0-4153 GCA_023261345.1 Candidatus Woesearchaeota archaeon | reverse complement strand
GAAACCACGAACATGAAAAAGACACTTTCGGAATATCATGAATGTAGAGAAGAAAAAGCATTTGTAATTCAAGAGAGAAAACTTCGTACGCTTTTTGAACTCGTTGATGAACTTGAAACGATGAGCGTTGAAGAATTCAAAAAATTTGTGACAACAACAAAAAATGATTTTGCCTCATGGATTCGTGACGTATTCGGACATAAACAGTTAGCTGAAGAAGCGGCACGTTTGCAAAACAGTACAGAACTGCAACGAGCAATACTTAAGCAAATGGCGCGAGATCTAAAGAGATTAGTGAAAGATTGAATTGTTGAATGAAAAAATAGACATCTTACGACGTGAATTCGAAGCACACAAATTTTCTTTGAAACGCGCTTGTAGAAACACTTAAATATCCCTTTTCTTGCAGCACATGTATGAGTCGTGCACTGATTGTTTCTTGGCTGTTTTTGTTTCTTCTTGCAGCAGGATCATTAACGTATGTTCAGAATGCGAGCCAAAATCCAATTGCATTTGTTACTGTTTCAACAGGCGCAAGTGAGCCAGTTACTGCAGTTATTCTTGCAATTGTTGCGATTGCGTGTTTGTTTGTTGCGAGTAGAAAGTAAATGTACTTTTGAACGCCCCCCACAAGAAAAAAAGATTCTTCTCCTAGCTATATTCTCGCAGGAGGAAGTTCTACAAGCTTGTTTCCAAGATAAAATTCAAGTTTTGCTTCAGGTCGTGTCTTTTTGATTCTCTCACAAAGTGTCTGAGCAACTCGTCCGATTTTCCAGTACGGATTTGTGGGATTTCCTTCTCTTGTTCCACGATCCTCCATAGGAATTTTTTCTGGATCAAGTAATGGTTGCTCAGAAGCATACTCGCACGTGTCAATAAATAGAATTCCCGAGAACCTTTTTATTCCAGCTGGAGACCAAACGTTTGCATCGCAGTATTTGATGAGGTGTGTTTTTAGGAAGAGAGTTCTTTCTTTAGGTCCTTTTCTATACTCTCGCTGCCATTCAATTTTTGCAGGTGAAAGATACTGCTGTCCTCCGGTACTTGTTGCCATTAAAGAGAAAGTGTCATCGACTGCAGTGTGTAGTGTTGGTGCTCCGTCAATGTAAAGAATGGGCTTTCCTTCCTTTTCACGCAGAGTGATAGGAAGTCCTACTCCGTTTGTTTTGTGATGTTCAATCATCCGTTCTAACATTTGAGCCGAGTGTTGTTCTTCAGTGCGTTCCCATTCTCCCACTGCTTCTTTTCCAACTCCTTTGTACGTTCTAACAAGCATGATGCCAACGTGCCTTGCAACTGCATCTAAATATGTATCCCGGCATTCATCCTCTTTTCTAGGAACGTGCACGTATGCTGCAACGATTGTGGAAGTCATGTGTTCAGAAGTCCTTATCTGCAATTCGTTGGAGTACATCTTTTGCGTGTGTTTTAACATCAAAACTCGTGATGATATCACGAATGACTCCTGCTTCATCAAGAATGAATGTTGTTCGTTTGATTCCCATGAGTTCTCTAGTACCTATTTGCATTGTTTGCCAAACGCCGTACTGCTTTACCACTTTTTTTTCTGGATCTGAAAGCAGGGTAAACTGCAGTACATACTTTTCATCAAATGCATGATTTATTGCCACTTGATCTGGACTAATACCAAGAAGTATCGCGCCGTGCGACTTCAATTGTTCGTGCACATCTCGAAAACCGCACGCTTCTGTTGTGCACCCAGGAGTGTCTGCTCGTGGATAAAAATAGAGAACAACGCGATGATTGTGAAACTTAGAAAGACGAACGAGCTTTCCATTTTGATCTAATAATTCAAAATCTGGTGCAGACATTCCTGAGCTAAGTTTTGAAGTTGCGCTCATAATGCTCCTGTAAGATAACGGTGTGCCTCAAGTGCAGCTTTAGCTCCTTCGCCTGCTGCAATGACTGTTTGTTTGTATGGCACTTGTGTGATGTCTCCGCACGCAAAAATTCCTTGGCAACTTGTTTTACACCTATCATCAACAATGATTTCGTTCTGTTCGTTTGTCTTCACAAGATTCTGTACCAACGAAATATCAGCTTCATGCCCAATTTCGCTAAACACTCCATCAACTGCAAGTTCAGTGGTCTTGTCACTTTTTGCATTCTTTACGTTAAGTCCAGTTACAAATTTTTGTCCATTAATTTTGATAGGAACTGTATTGAGAAGTAGTACAAGATTTTTGTACATACTCAGTTTTTTTACAGTGACTTCATCAGCACGAAATATGTCTCGTCTGTGCACAAGATACACTTTTTCGCATAGGCCAGCAAGTTCAATTGCGCCTTCAACTGCTGCATTTCCTCCACCAATTACAACGACGGTCTTCTTTTTGAAAAGTGGCCCATCACACGTAACGCAAGTACTAAGACCATTGCCAAAAAAGGTGCTTTCTCCAGGGATGTTGAGTTTTGTTGGCTCTTTGCCTTGTGCGAGTATGACTGCGCGCGTGTTCACTTTTTTTCCGCCTTCAAGTGTGAGTTGAAATGTGTTTTTGGTTTTCTCAACTAATACAACTTTGTCCTGCAAAAGTTCTGCGCCAAATGATTGTGCTTGTGCAAGAAACTTTTGCATGAGTGTTGGTCCTGGTTGTGGATCAACTCCAGGATAGTTCTCAATGTGATTCGTAAGGTTTGTTTGTCCGCCAACATCCCGAGAAATAATAAGTGTGCGAAGTTGTTTTCTGCATGAATACAACGCTGCAGTAAGACCTGCTGCTCCAGCTCCGACAATAATGATATCCCAATCTTGCATATCCTAGTTTCCAAGTGAAGGTGCTTAAAAACGTAACGTCCGAAAACGAACTAAAAGAGAACTTACTGGCAAGTAACAAAAAAAGATAGATTTATATAGCTAGAACCCTCACATCTGCATTTGAAGCATTCCAGGGGTAGAAATGGTGTTGATTTCCAAAAACGGCTCGCTCGAAACGCACGTATTGAATCAGGTCTACTTTGACGAGCCACGTGAAGATGACAAATTTGTTCTTGGCCAAGTACGTCACACTACCGCGTTTCATAGGGGTTACAATCGAGGGATAATCTTCTATTACTGCGAATACAAAAACGGCTCCAAAGGTTTAGTGAAATCAAAAATTCCCCCCTTTTTACAGTCTGAGTTCGATAGTCTTTTCCCAAACCTCTTTGGGCTACAAGGACACGGGTACCTGATAGACGCTGCAGTATGCAGAGTGCGAGAGGATGGAACAATTGTTGGAGTAGGGCCTGCAAGAAGATTAGTGCGTTGTAGTGAGTATCTTGTGGAAGAAACAGCCCCGAACAGAAGGAAGGAAAAGTTTATTGAGAAGGTGACGCTTCCGTACGACGCTGCAATTGAGAACATCACTTCGCACGGGCTTCCATCGTTTCCTAGTTTGAAATTTTTGTTTCAACTTATTATTGGAGAAGAAGAAGGATTGCTTGATTCAAATCAGAGGGTTGTTCTTTATAACATGCTATTCGAAGGAGAATGGCTTGCAGAGTCGAGTATTACTTCGCGAGAAGGCAAGGTTTACTTGCTTCAATCTGGTGCAGAGTATCTTAGAAAAAAAGGTCTGTTGTATAGTCCTGATGCAGGAAGTGAAGTCGTCATAACTGATCTAATAAAACAAGGATTCACCCCTCACTTATTGTGGGAAGGAAAACCCAAGAATATGCTCACACTAAAAGAGTTACTTTCAAAGAAGCCAGCCCTAACTCCTCTATTTCTGAACAGGCCAATAAAAAAGTGTCCTTCTCGTATACAGAATACGTACTTAGGTTTTGGTAATAATCCAGGACCTTGCTTTTACGTTTCTGATAAAAAACAAGATACTTTTCGCATACAATCAGGGTATATTCCCGGAATTAATACCAATGGCTATCGAGGTATGATTGAACTAAACAAGTCCCCAACAGGCGCTCTCAGTGATGCAGATATTGCTGGTACTCCGGGTTCTATTTCTATTGTTTCTGAAGGACAAATCAGCGTGCATAAGAGGGAGTCACAATGATGCACCTCATCAGCAAAGATGATAGTTTGGATCGCTTACTAGTTGGATCACAAGAAGTTATTGATTCATATCTTACTGCAATTGGGACGACTGGAAAGTTTTGTAATGATGGAACCCCGTGTGTACTCTATGGTGCCTCG
>JAHFPE010000084.1 GCA_023261345.1 Candidatus Woesearchaeota archaeon | reverse complement strand
AAAACTCCGCCGTTGGTGTTTCGTAGCGTGATAGGTTCTTCATAATCCGCATTTGGCCAAGTGTCAATATCTTTTTTTACTGACCAATTTGCATCAGCAACAAGATAAAACTGGTGCGGTTGCAAAACAACTCCACGAGGAATTCTTGCATCTGTTTGGCTACTTTCAGTTCCAATTGTCCAGTTGCTAATGTCTGTTTGCGTGTCTGCATCATTGTACAATTCTACTGCTTCACTGCCTGTTTCTTGCACTGGATCATACAGCACCTGATGAATGACAACTGTTGCACTAACAGAGCTCGCCAGCACGCTAACCAAAAGCAGCACAATCAAGGCGATCACCAAAAAACAAGCCGAAAACAATGTTGTGAATTTCATAATAATAAATGAGTGCAGGTTCTTTAGATATGTTTCTACGAGAAAACCGGAAAATATCCGAAAGACGCGGAAATTATACGAACGAGCCGGAGGAATTACGAAAACAAATTTATTTGTCGGATAATTTACGATGGTACCGGATAAAATACGGGTTTTTTGAGCACATAATTGCAATTGTACGCGATAAAAATAATAAAAATTCAGCTTCGGCTTATTCTTCCTTCTGAACCATCTGAAACAGAAATACGCCCCTCACCATCCTGCATTATTGCAACCGAAACTCCACCTCGTTGCTGGAGTTCTTCAAATGACACTTCTTTAACCCAGCGCACTGTGGCATCATCTCCACCCCAAGTTGCTTCTGAAACTGGAGGGCTTGCATGAAAAGATACTGAGTCTACTAAAGTTTTCCCCGGTTCTAGAAGCGAATCAAGAATGCTTCGTTTTGTTTCTGCCAGAAAAACTGGAAGATCAGTATTTAATAATCTCTCAATTAAATAGTTTCCAAGTGCATTTCTGCTAAATAACGCGTGTTTGTTATCTTCTAATATTCTGTCGTCATATCCTCGCCAAGAAAATTTATCGTCATAGTATTCATAAATTCTGCCTACATTATAAGCAGCAGTCCATAATTGATCTATAATAGAATTTCCATTTTCAACAATGGGGGTGCGTTTCCCTGATCGAATCTCTTCCGCAAACGCTGCATGTTCAAGTGTTGGCAGTAATTCAGCGTAGCCAACATGCTGCCATTTCCCTTCGATTCGTTTCATGCGAACAGTACTAGTTAAGTTTTGAAAATCATTTCTTAGAGGCATACACCTGTTTGGCTGATTCAACCAGCATAGGACTGCTTGACTAAACGATTGTAATTGAATTCCTGAATGTGCTGCTTGTTCAAGCGAAGAGGGCAGATTCATTCGGGAATCTGGAGTTACAAGCAATCGTCCTTTCGGATAGTCAAGCATGTACTGAAATGGCGATTCTGCAGGCGCGACAGAATGATAATCTGGCAATGTATCCATCTGATTCAGAAGTGTTGGGAGAAATATAAAGGTTCGATATTGAGAGGTTAGAATAATCCCAGTTTTGCGTTGGATTCAAACATCCTCTTTGGGGAGTTTGACTATTTCTGATAAGTTTATCAAACTCCTCTAGTGTTTGCGCTGAAGAACTGTTCTCATGTTGACTCGGCAGCCAGATATTTATAGTTCTTCTTACTTATTGTACAAATAAGACGATTCGACTACAAAATGGCGCTAATTGAAATGAAAACAGCTAAAATCACCGAGAAGGGGCAGATCGCAATTCCAAAAGATATGCTTGCATTTGAAGGTTTTGAAGAAGGGAAAAAAATCGTCATCCTCGCATTTGAAGACAGAGTAGAATTACGTCCGCTAAAGCAATTTAATGACCGAATGTTTGCTGCAGTAATGAGCGAGAAAATACTTTCGAAAGACTGGCTTAGTAAGGAGGACGAGAAGGCATGGAAGGATTTGTAAAGGGAAGTGTGATAGTTGTTCCTTTTCCGTTTTCTGATTTAAGCGCGATAAAAAAAAAAGACCCGTACTCGTCGTTGCTTCACTTCAAGGAGATGATCTGATTTGCTGCGAGATCACAAGCAAAGCAAGATTTGATGAGTACTCTATTGTTTTAGACATGAATGATTTAAAAAAAGGAAATCTTCAAGAAGCAAGTATGATTCCACCAAATCGACTCTTTACTTTGGATAAGTCAATTGCTGTTCGCGAAATTGGAATACTAAACGAAGATAAAGTGAAAGAAGTTGAGGACGCGCTAGTTAAAATAGTAACGAAATAATTCTTTTTCAAGCACACAACTTTAAAGTTGATCAGCCTATGTTTGTGGGCGTATGTTTTCAAAGTATTTCATTGTCGCCTTCTCTTCTAATCTCCTTAAATTCACAACATTTCCATCTGTATCAATTACTTCTCCTGCGCTAACATCAACACGCGTTCCAGAATAAATTTCTGTACCATCTGGTCGTGTTTCTGTGTGTTTAGGTATATAAGGAGAATGATGTAGTACGGGTACAGGTATGCCCATACGCTCGACTCTGCTGAGTCTGTCAGACAATTCAAAACTATTAATCATGCAGTTCGGAAATCTCATTATTCGCACTCTCCAATTATTATTTACTGAATAGTGGGTAGCTGCTTATAAAAGTTTGGCTTGAAACCATTTTAGCTACCTTTCAAGTATCCTATCCAATTCAGCAGCAACTGTTGCCAAGTCTTTGAGTGTTTCTTCTGCATCTTTTTGGAGTTTGTGCATGATTCCTTGTAATGAGTCATTGCAAAGAAAGTATCGTTTGCCTTCGTGAATCACAATACCTCGTTCTTGGAGTGCTGCAAGATGATGAAGTACTGCTGGTCTTGAGAGCGCAAGTGATTCAGCAAGTGAGTCGCTCGTTACTCCTTCTGTCTTTCTTGCTATTTTGAGCATTTCAAGAAAAAGTCGAAAACAGGTTCGTTCTTTGTCTCGCTCGCCAAGTAATCCTAGCGACGAGCATAGCCATTGGAGTTCTTCGTTGAGTCCTTGCTGGCGCGGGTGGCGAATGCGCAGAATTGTTACTCGTCGTTGCACAAAGCTCATGTTGCCTTCAAGTTATTATGAGAGTCTCATATTTTTTTCAAGGGTTCATATTCTTATGTTTGTCTGACTAACCAAAATATGTTGGTGCAGGAGTTTCGTCTGTGCCCTCAGTTGTTTTTTGTTTTTTCTCTGCTTTTTCAATTGCTTTTGGTTTTTTGATTGTGCCAAATTCTTCTTCATACTTCGAAAGAACATTCCCGAGAATTTGATGCACGAGTTTCGCGTGCCATGGCTCGAGCATGATTACTTTGTGACGGAGTACAAAAGATGGCTTGCTTTTTGTTCGTGGATCAGTTCGTGGAGTTATTGACTTAAAATCTAATGTGAATTGCAATGGCGTGAAATTCACTGTTACTTCGTGTGCGAACATTTCTTCGCCATCAACAACGCTCATTTGTACATCTGCCATATTGACCTCCGTCTGTTTCTGCTTTATGCTTGACCAATATAATACTATTGATTGCACGTATTGACCTAACTTCAGGTTTGATTGCCATTTGTTCTTGCTGGATATATAAATCTTTCTTCTGAGGAACGGAAGATTTATATAGAAGTAAAGTCTTAAGTAGAAAAATAATGATTAAGAACGACGAGAAAGGTAGCAATGGAGGCGTTGAAACAATGAAACCTCAACCGAATGTGCAAGAAAAAAAAGGCAGTGAAGCGCACACACAATCTCAGAATCAATCAAACGTAGTTCAGGGTGTAGTTCAAGGTATGGTTCAAACCGCAGTTCAAGAAAAGAACGCAGATAAAGATATCATTGCGGCAAAAGAATTGCTCGCAAAAAAAGATGTAGAACTCCAAGATCATATTAATCACATGAAACGATTGCAAGCAGATTTCGAAAATTACATGAAACGCGCGGACAAAGAAAAAAAGGATATCTCAGTTCAAACAAAACACAAAATTATGGGAAGATTCCTCATAACACTCGATGACTTTGAGCGGGCATTCGATCAACTAAAACATGGATGCAATGCAGATGATTTCATCAAAGGCATGACTCTTGTTCAAACACATTTTGTGAAGTTATTGCATGAAGAAGGATTGAGAGACATTGTTGCAGTCGGACAAAAACTCGACCCATTCAAGCACGAAGTATTACTACAAAAAGAACCAGCAAAAGGAACTGCACAAACTGTTCAGGAAGGCACAATCTTAGAAGAACTACAAAAAGGATACACGCTCGATGGGCAAGTGCTGCGATGCGCAAAAGTAGTTGTTGCAAAAAAAACAATTAGTCACGTAAATCAAAATAAAGAAAACATAAAGTCGAAAGCAGAATAGGAGGACAAAATGGGAAAAGAAAAAATTATTGGAATTGATTTAGGAACATCAAATTCAGCAGCGTCAGTATTACAAGCTGGACGACCAGTTATAATACCAAGCGCTGAAGGAACAAGCTTGTACGGCAAGGCATTTCCGTCAGTAGTTGCCTTTACTAAAGATGGGCAATTACTTGTGGGAGAGCCAGCAAGGCGACAGGCAGTTTCCAATCCAGAAGGGACCATCATGGCAGCAAAGCGCAAGATGGGAACAAACTTCAAGTATTCAATTCACGGAAAAGAATACTCTCCACAACAAATTTCAGCATTTCTCTTGCAAAAAATCAAGCGAGATGCAGAGAGTTTTGTTGGAGAAAAAATCACAAAAGCAGTAATTACAGTTCCAGCATATTTTGATGACAAC
>JAHFPE010000083.1 GCA_023261345.1 Candidatus Woesearchaeota archaeon | reverse complement strand
CTTCTCTGTACTAAGCGGAATCCCCGCTGTACCAAAAAGAAGACTTGAAAATTTTTTGAAATTGCTCATTGGTTAAGAAGGAAAAAGAGAAGGGGTATATTATTCTTTAGGGTGTTCCTCTCAACCGCGCCTGATGATTAATCAATTCTTGGTATATGTTCTCGATAATTCTTGTCGCATTCTGCACGAGCACCTTTGCCTTATTCACTTTTGATCGATGATATATTGAATAGCTTCCTTTGAACCTCCTTCTCAATTCTTCAAAGATTGAATGCACTGCTTCTACCTGACGAGTGTAAAGGTTCACTTGCTCAAGCTCAGATTCAAAGTCCCTCTTTGAGACCATTTGTTTGATAGAATCATAAAGAATTTTTTTCATCTCATTGGAGTTAATCACGAATTGGGAGAGAACTGCATCAACAGGTACCTCGCGAGAAGGACCAGTACTTTCTACAAAATTAATTAAGATGTCCTTTAATGTGTTTCCCCAGCGCACCAAATGTATTTTTGCTTTTGGCTTTTGCTCAAGCGTTTGCGCTAGCTTTAGCAATGAACTACGAATTTCTGAAAGTGAAGAAAGCAGAACACTCGTTTGTGCAACGAGTGTTCGACGAACAACACTTGGCATTCTCTGTACTCGTTTTTCTGCGCCAGGAACCGCAACCCACGGAGGGGGAGACCTGCTTGTAGTGCCCCGTTCAACGTAAGAGTTCATTGCAGTGGAGGAAGAAGTTCCCGCACTTGGCGCAGCTAACCATTCGGGTCCTCCTCGGGTACTGCTGTTAGAAGAAGAAGGATTTTGAGCAACATCGGCAACAGCTGGAAGAAGTATTTTTGATTGCCACTTTTCAAACAGTGTTTGCTCTACACCAAGTACTTTTTGCATTCTGTTTAACAAACTGCATTCTGCTGTGTAGAGAGAGGCATACTGATTTAACAATAACAACCATAACTTAAAATCTGGACTCGTGGTGTCTTGCCAAATTTGTGTTGCTTCTGCACTCATTTTTTGACTCATCGCCTGATCTAACTCGTACAACTTTCTTTGCCTCTGTTGCCAATCGCCCTCAAAAAGAGACTGAACAAACACTGCAACCTGTTCAAGAGCGTTAACTGCATCAAGTCCTTTTTGAGAAATATCGTCACCTGAAGAAAGCTGCGCGTTGACAACAATGCCACGTCTTTCTTTTGTAGTTCTTGCTTTCTTTAACCCATTCGCATGAGTCATTAATGCTGCATAAAATGCGTGTAAGTTATCGATGCAGTACTTATTTAGACCTAGATCATCTAACCTTCTGTGGATTAGTTCGCGAGCGCGTATTTCTTTCTCCCGCGAGTCAGAGGGATTTACTGGAGATGAATCAGACCTTTCAGCCCCCTCATTTCTTCTTACTCCAAAGACAGTTCTCAATTTTCCCAATAAACCCACTGGATTCCCATCTGCGTAATTCAGTGGAATGGAAGTGCGATTTCCATCGACAGAAGCAGGATCTTGCGTACTACCCATCGAGGAACCTGAAGAGGGAGAGGCAGGTGAAAGTGCTTCAGGCACATCAGCAGAAGTCGCAGTTGTGTTTGCAGCACTTCCTTGAGAGGATGCCCTCGGGAAATCCTCTGGCGTCCATACCTCAAAACCAGTTATCTTCGGTTTCAAATTCTTTTCCAAGTTGTTAAATGCAGCACACGTTGAATTATAACATTGACCGAGAGAATCAAGTAATTTCCAGTGCCTTTCATTTGGTTTTTCTTCTTGCTCTAAACTTAAAACTGCCTTATCTTGCAAACTCAATGCACTCGCAAGCGCGAGAATTTCAGCGGAATATAAAAATTTCTCTGGAATATTTCGAAGGGTGTGTGCCACTCCGTTCGAATGTGCACTCATGCCAACTGTAGTGAGCAAGTAATTGAATCCTGCTGAAGACCCTCCTCTCTCAACAGCAACGATATTTCTACGCTGTTGTTCAATAAGCGGAAGTAGTCTTTGAAGTTTAGTTCTAACCGTCTCCAGAATTTTTAGAAGATCCTCTAACTCATCATTTAGAGGTTCTTCATTTGGTGGCGGAGGCAAGGGAGAACTTTCTTGTTCTGGATATTTCTCATTAATCCACATCCCCCTTTGGTCCAATTGTACGCCGGCTAACGTCGCTAAGTCTTGAAGATCGTCTGCAACAATTTGGTAACTTTTTCCAAAGTCATCAAGCTTTTTCCAATAGTCCTGATCGATTTTATTAATATTAGCACATACCAGCGCAAATTCTCTACACGCAATAATAGACAACATACAAACTTCGACTGCTTGTTTAACATTCCCCGAGGCTAAAGCAAGAACTGGTTTTGCATCAATTGAACGCAGGGAACCAATTGCAGTACTTACTGGTTGCCAACTTTTATTAAACTCTTCAGGAGTTGAAGAATTAGTAATTAACTTTGCCGCAACATCGCGATGCTCACTCAATGCGGAAAAAAGGATTCCTAACTCGTGCTCAATTTCTTTTATGAACGAGACTAACTCATCCGGAGGAGCAGGACTAACCAGACTTGATGTCTCCTTCGCAGCGGAATCTCGGAGACTCGCAAATGGGCGCACATTCCAATTAGTCATACCTTCCCATACCGGAAAATCAACAGCCTTAAGTTGAATGACTCTTCTCACAAAATTTACATCTGAACCGAAAATGTTATACCTCTCCCCTGCTTCCTCAACAAGATTTTGCAAATCAGTAATGTCCTGTGCTTCGTTAATGGATTTAACTCGTTCTGATAAAGACTGAAAATTGCCTCCAAACCAAGTACGTCCGTACCTCCTAATAATTTTTTTATGCGATGCTGGCATGGAACTGCTTTCAAATTCTTCAACTTCTCCACGTAAAGTTTCGAACGCCGAAGAACATAGACTAAAAGACTCGTTCATTTCTTCCAGTAAAGACCCGCGATCAATAATGCCTAAGCTAACTTCACGCAATGAATATAATTCTTGATGGAATTCTTTCACAGATGAACTAATTTCATTAGCCATTTTTTGCAAGCTCTCCAATTGTTGTTTTGCGATTGCACGATTTCTTCTCCATTTTCCCATAAATGGAATTTTATCCCAGAAACTTGAAATTTCATACTCTGAACCCGCACTACTTTCTTCAGAACCAGAAGAGTCAAGAGCGGAAGAAGACCCTGCAGCACTTCCAGATGGAATAGAGGAGACTTCAGAAGACGCAGGAGATGAAACTGAATCTAAACTTGGCGAAGCTAGTCTAGCAGGCGACGGAATTTGAGTTGACCCGGGTGACGCTGTGGGTGATGTCCCTCCAATTTTTCCTTGTAGAAGACGAATAATCATTTTTGTTTTTTTGGCGGCTACTATGGCATCATTAATTGTTTTTTTTGCGCGAATAATATATCTAGGCAGGGCGGTGTAGGCCAATGTAAGAAGCTCATCACGTCCTTCAAGATTTGACAAGACGTCAGTTAATAATTGCTTTCTTTCATCAATAATGGGCAGTTCACCCAATAGATTTTCAGGCATACTAAGACTATACTCATTGAGAAACTCGCGAACCAAATTCATCGTTTCTTTTGAATCATTTGCTGCAATAAGTACGTTTTTATCTCCTGCTTTCTTCCCTGCTCGATTCAGGACTATTATTTCCTTGGTCTTTCGAACAAATAGCAGAATTCCCGTATTTAATCTCACTAACAATTCATTCTCTTTTTCTAATACATCATCAATAGAAACTGCAGCAGCACGACCCGAACCTCCAGAAGTTGTTGGCGGGACCGATACAGGAGAAGTCGTCTTAGTTCTGCGTGAAAGCAACTTTCCAATTCCGCTTGCAGTTGCGGAAGCAGCACTACCAATTCCACTTGCCGCACGAGAAAGTAATCCTGGACTTGCATTCAGAACTGGAGAAGAACGCAGTCTTGTGACTGGCAATGGAGTTCGTACACTTCCGCCCATCCCGCCACCACTTGATCTTGCACTTGTCCTCGGAGATCCACCGCCAGCACTTGGACTTGGACCTCTGCCTCCAGAGCCCCCACCACCTGACGGGCGAGGGAGGGAACCAGAAGACGACTCGCCACCTGACGCTGCGTCTCCTGTTGAACCTCCTCTTGTTCCAATACCAGCGCCTGTTACTGTACCAACACCAAAAAATGAAAACAGCCCAAACAACACTCCTGCAAACAGCGCAATCACAAACAGAAACGCAAGCCACTCATCGAGCAACGGAGCAGTAAGTCCGAGGGAAGATAGAATCTTTTCACCTGACGAATCAACAGTTCTCCTAAGAATTGCAACAAACAACAACAATGCAGATATGACTCCTAATGAACCATCAACAAGAGAAATATTTACTGTCTTTTTTGACAATGCGTAAACTGCATATCCCAGAATAGCAGACAAAAATAACGCACCTATAAGTCCAAAATCAAGCAATCGCAAACCAGCAGAGTTCTCTACATACACAAGCGAAATCGCAAGAGAAATACCAAGCGCAGTTGCAACAGTCTTTCCGCTTTTTCCTTGGAAGTGATCGCCAAGAACAGACTGAACAACACCCAAAAAGATAGCAAGAAACAACGCTCCATCAGCAACAAACCAACCTCCCGCATTGTAATAATCAAATATTTTCGGAAAGTACGCTGCAACATCTAGTACACTCATACCAAAACCCCTTGCATTGACGAGAACGACAAGAATGAGTATATAAATAAAT
>JAHFPE010000082.1 GCA_023261345.1 Candidatus Woesearchaeota archaeon | reverse complement strand
ATCTACTGGAAAAACTTTTAATTCTTCTGCGAGCAAACCTTCATCATATGAATCATCTGGTGAGAGTGCATTAAAATCACCAGTAATTATGTAAGGCACTTTTTTGCTGCGAAGAAGCGGCTGAATTGACTCGAGTTTTTTATCATCAGAAATACTCGGAGAGGGATGGACTGCATCAAGAGTAAGTACGCGACCATCAAGAGGTATTGATGCACGTATTCCTTTCTTGTTTGAAAGAAAGATTTCCTCACCCTTAAATTCTCTGTTTGAAAGAACACTATGTCCACCAATTGGAAGTTTTCCTCTGAAAGAGTATGAGACATGAAATGAATGTGGGAAATCGAAAATTTCAGAATAGTTCATTGGTTTGCAATAATCATTTGCTTGACCATAACACGCTTCAATTAAAACGAGTATGTCTGGATGTTCTTGTGCTACTACACGCTGTGCTGCAGCAACTCGAGTTGGATCGAGAACGTGACCTGAAGAATGAAAACCGTGTTCAATGTTGTATTCCATTATTTTAATTCGCACAATTTTTGGAAGTTCTCTAGACGTTTAAAAGAATTAGGTAATTTCAAAGATGTGCAGAATTAGGATTGCTGCGGAATTTTAATTATTATGACCCTGCCAACACCGTTGCATATGTGTTTGTGTGGTTGTCCAGCAGGAATCCAGAGCCAATCTCCAGAACGGACAATAATCTCTTTTCCACCAACGATGTCTTCACCTTTAAGTTCGTTCGGATTTTCTGTACCGTTCGCGTTTTTTCGCAGCGTCGGTCGTACAAGAGTTCCTCCACAAATGAACGTAACCTCTCCTTCTAATCCGAACCACAAATCAGCTTCGTTAAGATGCACTTCTGCTTCAGTTTCTGTAATTTCCACATCTTCCAGAATGTTTAATGGAATATGATGCGTTGAAGAAATTGATTTCAGCGGTTCAAGTAACCGCTTGCCTCGAAGTGGCTGAGAAGCACATGTCTTTACTATCTCGCTAGCAGAAATGAGAATGCAATTGTTCATCCACTCGTGAGATGGGCAGGAGTATATAAAATTTTAAGTTGAGTGGCTTAGTGAATTATTGGATATCCCATGGCGCGCTTACACTCGTTTGAATAAAAACTCTGTGTGACCTACGCCTTTCTTTTCACGAAGCTGCACTTGGCTTCTTACAATACATCATAAAAACGTTTCCCTCAATTGGCAAGAAGTGATTTTTTTCAGTATCTCTCTTTTTTTCGGAACTTTTATAAACCACCAACTGCTCTTATTTATCGACGAGAATAGGGGATTTTTGCAACAACTAACACCCCTCTATATTGCCCATGGATGACGAACAACTACAGCCAAGCGAGCAACCACCAAGTGCACAAAATTTTGAGCAGAATTCTGAGCAATTATCGGTGGATTCGAATTCAAATGTACCTGCACTTACTGCTTCAGAGAAAAGCTCTCTGGGTACAACCACGAACTCTTCTTCTGAAAATAGTCCAGCAACTGACCTCCAGCTCACAAAAGATTCCGCGACCTCTACAATTTCAACAAATGATTCTGTCATTCCCCCTGTTTTAACCCAATCTTACGGCGCAAAAGAAATTCAGGTTCTTGAGAACCTTGAAGCAGTACGAAAGCGACCAGGCATGTTCATTGGTAGCACTGATGTTCGAGGACTGCATCATCTTGCATATGAAGCAATTGATAACAGCATTGATGAAGCACTTGCAGGATATTGCACAGGAGTATCATTAACTATTCGTAAAGATGGATACGTGACTGTTGCAGATAATGGACGCGGAATTCCTGTTGAACGCCATCCAAAATACAACATGTCTGCACTCACACTTGTGCTCACAAAACTTCATGCAGGAGGAAAGTTTGATCGCAATGTGTACAAGGTATCTGGCGGCCTTCATGGCGTAGGAATTTCAGTTACAAATGCACTCTCCAGCCACTTCATTGCTGAAGTTCGCCGCGATTCTAAATTATGGAGACAGGAATTTAGCAAAGGAATGCCCACAACAGAAGTTATTGATTTGGGATTTGCACAAGGTACTGGAACAAGCGTTACGTTTTTACCTGATACAACCATTATGGAAACTGGCGAGTGGAATTATGACATCTTAGCGAATCGATTGCGTGAACTCGCATTCTTGAATAAAGGAGTAGAAATACATATTGCTGATGAACGCACAGGCACTGCTGAAACGTTCACATACCAAGGAGGAATCAAAGAATTCGTTAGCCACCTCACGAAAAACAAACAACTACTCCATCCTGTACTCTATTTTGAGAAGTCACGAAACGGACTTTCTGTAGAAATTGCAATGCAGTACACAACAGAATATGTCGAGACAGTCTTTTCGTTTGCAAACAACATTAACACCCACGAAGGAGGCACGCACTTATCTGGATTCAAAAGCGCACTAACACGATCATTGAATCAGTACGCAGAACAACACAAGCTTTTGGAAGCAGACGCAAAACTCACCTCTGAAGACGTTCGAGAGGGCTTAACTGCCATTGTGTCAGCAAAAGTTCCGAATCCACAATTTGAAGGACAAACAAAAACAAAACTAGGAAACAGTGAAGTAAAAGGAATTGTAGAGAGCATTGTTGGAGAGTGCTTAACGCAATTCTTTGCAGAAAATCCAAGTGTCGTTCGAAACATCATTGGAAAGTGTATTGAAGCTTCAAGAGCGCGAGAAGCAGCACGAAAAGCTAGAGAACTTGTTCGTCGGAAAAACGCACTTGAATACTCAACCTTACCAGGAAAACTTGCGGACTGCAGCAGCAAAGATCCAAAAGAATGTGAACTGTTTCTTGTGGAAGGGGATTCGGCGGGCGGGAGCGCCAAACAAGGACGTAACAGGCACTTCCAAGCAATTCTTCCGTTACGAGGAAAGATAATCAATGTCGAAAAAGCACGTCTCATGAAAATCTTGCAGAACACAGAAGTTGGAAATATAATTACTGCCGCAGGTACTGGAATTGGAGAAGAATTTGACGCTGCAAAATTACGCTACGATAAGATCGTAATTATGACAGATGCTGATGTCGACGGCAATCATATCGCTTGTTTATTGCTTACCTTCTTTTATCGTCACATGGCAGAATTAGTTGAAGGAGGACATATTTACCTTGCACAACCGCCACTCTACAAAATTGAACGCAACAAAAAAGCATTGTACGCGTACACGGATGAAGAAAAAGAACACATACTAAAAGAAATGGGAGAGGAAGCAGGAGTTCAGAGATACAAAGGATTAGGAGAAATGAATCCAACCCAACTTTGGGAGACAACCATGAATCCTGAACAAAGAACCCTGCGACGCATCACAATTGAGGATGCAATTCTTGCGGACCAAGTATTTAGTATTCTTATGGGTGAAGAAGTAGAACCTCGACGAGAATTCATTCAACAACATGCTAAAGAAGTGAAGGAACTAGATGTCTAAGATTCCTCAGTTCGCCCTTCGGGCTCACAGGGGAATCTTATTATGACTACTACTAGTTGATCGTTAGTTATAACATTCGCTGAGTGAGGAGTGATCCATAGTTGAACTCGCGAACGCTTTTAGCTTCTCTTATTACAAAAAATAAAATAGCAAGGTATTTCTAAATCAGGTTTTTGAGGAGTTGTAATTAATTTTTCTTCAACAACTTCGAATTTTGGAGTAAGAAGTGTTTTCATTTGTGACAGTGTTGCCCAATATCGTGGTGCATTAACAGTAGGAGGAGAACGTAATGTTCCAGTACCCCAATATTCTTTATCGCCGCTAAATGCAACAGATAAATATTTTCCGTTGGGCGCTAACGCCTGCGCAACAGAGTCAATGTATTGTTGTCGTTCGGTCTCATCCGTAAGGATGTGCAAAAAGCGCCAGTCAAAAATAAAATCCAAATCCCTAAAATCTGATACTTTTTTATGATCAGCAACAGTAAAATCAACTAAATGTTCTGTGCTCGAAGCATTTATCTTTGCATAATCAATTGCATTTGTAGAACTATCAAATGCACTCACCTTAAAACCTCTTGACGCCAAAAATATTGCGTGTGTGCCCTCACCACATGCGATTTCCAGAACCTTGCCCTCAGAACGAAGATTACCACTATTTACCAACTGAACTAGTTCAGTATGAGGTTCAGCATACGTCCAAGGCGCGCTTCCCATTGAAGAATAAATGTCCTTGTAAACCCCGGGAGCATCCATTCTGAATGTTGCTTGCGTGCTGTTTAAAAATCTGATACCTTAACGGGAATTGCTGCAACTTGAGTACCTTCAGGAATTTTCGGTTGCAATTTCGAGTCTAACCGAATAATAATTTCATTGAACTTGCAAATGCAACTGCAATAACAATATACTTTGTCCATTTCTCTTCTTTTTTCAATGCGGCATGCGTACCGAAGTAACTACCGAGCATAAACCCGAACGCAAGAGTAAAAAATAATTGCCAGTCAATGATTCCTTTGGTAATAAATAGTATTGAAGCCGCAAATCCTCCAACGTATCCTGCGACCCTCCAGAGCGATGCAGCCCCTGTATGCGTTGTTCCGTACAGCCATGTGTACAATGCGGAATATAATGGACCGAGTCCCCCGCTAAGCGTGCTGAAAAATGCAACGATCATACTTCCGATAAACGCAAGAATTGAACGGGTAGTCACTGAAAATCTCGGCGGGGTAGTAACTTCGCCGAACTTTGGTTTAAGAAACAGAAACATGCTCACACAAAGTACGAT
>JAHFPE010000081.1 GCA_023261345.1 Candidatus Woesearchaeota archaeon | reverse complement strand
GAACTGTATGATCCTTCAGCACCTAAAGAAAGTACAGGAGAATTACTCTTAGGTATACAAGGTCCTTCTGAGCAAGAGCACTACAGTCCAGCAGTTCATTTGATGGCAAAAATTCTAGGAGGAGGTGGATCATCACTACTCTACCGTGAGCTGAGCCAGCGACGAGGACTTTCGTATTCAATCGGATCGTATCATAACCCCACAAGAAATGATGGCGGTCTTTTCGTACAAGGAGGTTTACGAGCAGTTGATTCTGAAGAATCTATAGATAAGATTTTTGGGATATTTCGCGCACTTCGACAAAGAAGGGTTCATCATGAACTATTAGACTGTGCTAAAGCTGCAGCGCGATTAGATTTCTGCATGGCACTTGATAATAATTCAGCAAGAGCAGAAATCATTGAAGATGAACTTGATGGAAGTAACGTTCTTGGACATGAAAGAAAAGTTCAAAGTGTAACGCGCAATGATCTAATTGATGCGGCCAACAGGTATCTTCCAACTTCTGATGGTCCATACGTTATACTTTTTAGAGATCCGCATAAGTAATCTATACACAGGTCCATATTATGGTGAAAAATATTTGTCTGTTCTTGTATGCGAAGACGGGAAAAATTATATACGCGGTTTTTATTTAATCAGGAATGCGTAAGATTATTGCAAGTGTCATCATTATTTGCGTTCTTCTAGTTGCTTGGTACCTTCTGTCTCCTCTTTTTATTGTGAAAGAACTTCATGAAGCAGTACCACTTGCGCAAGAAAATACGCGCAACATAGCAATCACTCAAGCAAGTCGAACATCTCAAAATTCTTCTGCAGCACGTGTTCCTGTGGCAAATGAAGATAATAAAAGTTCTACATCATTAGGTCCTTCTGCTGATTCAACAATATCCACCCCGAAAAAAACTCGTTTAGGTCTCTTTCAGCCAAGCGCACACGATGTCGCGGGAAAAGCAATGATTGTTAGCACAGCATCAGGTCAAGTGTTGCGATTTGAGGATTTTAACTCAATTAACGGTCCTGACTTACGGGTCTACCTCTCAACAGGACTTGATGTGAAAGATGCAATTGATCTTGGTGAACTAAAAGCAACAAAGGGAAGTTTCAACTACGCACTCAAAGAAGATATTGATACAAAGAAATACAATAACGTGCTAGTATGGTGCAGAGCGTTTGGCGTACTGTTTAGTTATGCTATTCTGCCAGTTGAGTAATTATTGTTAGTGAGGTTCTCCCTGCAATCTTTATAAGATCCCCCGCAATGCGTCTTGTTGTGGCAAGTTCATCTTTGACCTCTCTAGTTGATGGCATTATTGCACGAGGCTCTCGCATAGGCAGGTTCACAATTACCGGTAAACTTGGCGAGGGCGCATTTGCAGTTGTACTTGAAGGACAGTATGGTGAAGCAGGAAGACATAAAGTAGCAATCAAAGTCCCTAAAAATTCTGAAGCAATAAAGAACATTCAAGACAGAAAACTGGTGTTATCAGCACTAGGCGAGTGTCCCTACACCCCAAATCTACTTGACGAAGGAGATATTGAGGGAGTGCCGTATGTTGTTGAGGAATATCGAGAGAAATCTCTAGCAACAGTTTTTGCTGACCTATCGCCAAAAGTAAATCGTCCTTCAGTTGATGATATTATCAAGCTGGCAGAAGGACTCTTAATAGGAATTGATTACTTTCACCGTCTGAGTGAAACAGACCCTGCTGCTGCAGCAAAACTCGGAAACGTTCTAACACATACTGACATAAAGCCAGCAAATATTCTCATTCACAATGATCCGCGAACTCGCGAAATAGTTTATCAATACACTGATTTTGGCATTATCTCCCAAGATAAACCTGAAGATGGAACGACACTGCAGAAAAGCTTTGTGAGCGGCGCAAGCATCGCATCAGTTCGCACCAGTAGTTTAGGTCAACGCGGACAATTGGAGATGTATGTTGCACCAGAAGTACAAAAAGCGCTGATTCTCGGACAAGCACTACCAATTACTCCACTACAAGACTTGTGGAGCATTGGTGCAGTATTGTTCAAGTATGCAACTGGCAAAGCGCCAGAAATAGGAATAACTGACCCTCGCTTAGTACGAAAAGACCTTGATGATCAACTAACAGAATTCTTCAAGCAAATTCTGAATGTGAATGAAATGGACCGGTATCAATCAGCACAAGAAGCGCTGCAGGGTTTAGAACGAGCTGCCAATTGGTGCGATAGTTACATTGTTGGACTCACAAAAGTAATCTTTGGCGAATATACTCTTTTTATGCAACCAATGCGAGACGGAAAACCAGTCTCTAAAGTAACGGAAATATTTTTGGGAGGGGTAAATAGGGAAATAGCAATGTCTGAAGTGCCGGGTGAAAATAAAACAATTATTGTTGAAAAAAGCAACGATCCTGGCCCAGTAATTACTTCCTATGTTGTATCATCAGATTCGTGCCGACGTAAAATCTATGAAATCGCGCTTCCACAAATAGAATCAACAGCTAGATCACAAAAACAACGATTCACCATCGCTTTATACAAAAACCATAAAACTGACGAAGTATGTCCGATTTTAACTTTTAATAGGAACTATCGACGGGAGGGGCGCGGTTTAAGGAAACCCTGGGAATATGAATGGCATGATGAAACCTTTTCGTGGGTATTTGACCCACACACTCTTGCGTTTGGTGAAGTAAAACTCGGGAGTGCTAGTCCATGGAAAGCATCATCATCATCAAGAGTATCTCCGAATGAGAGACAGGTACTTGCAGTAAAGAATGGTCGTGTGCAAGTTTACTCAAACAACTTTCTTGTGCGGTGTCTTGAACTGAATTCGCCAGTCGCAGTTCTTCCTCAAGTGGCAGTGATTAATGCTTACTGGAAAAGTGCATGTGAGTCATAATATTTGCGAAGTAAGAGATATTCTGTATTTCGTTGCTGCTCGTAGGAGAACATTATCTACAAAAGTTCCGGAATTTTTTTGATATAGCACCTGTGTCGTCGCATTTCTTCCGGGATTTTCGGAATATTTCCGATGTTGCCGAAAAATATTCGGAAATTCATGCAGAACACAAATAAAGAAGATCAGCTCATAGAATCTTGCCCTGCCCAAGCGGGAAAGAGACACAATATTTTGGTGACAGCCGAGGTGTTGTGTTTCCTCGACTCTTGGGCGGGGATTTCTTTATAAATATGACGTTCGCTGAAACGTTCGCGAGTTCGTAAACGTTTGCGAGTTCACAAGTTCATTCAGCAAACGTTAGACTGACGCTCCGAGATTAGGGCAAGTGTACGATTATGCTGTGAACCGCATTGAACTGAGGAATCTTTGGCAAACGCTTAATAAGCTCAAGGGAGTTTCGGTTGAATATGGAATTCCAACTTATTCCCCCAGTACCTACAGGAACTGCACTTTTGGATGCTGCATTTTCTGGCGTTCGTGAGAAAATGGAAGGTAGAAGCTCTCAAAAAAATATTTGGGCTCGAGATGTTAGCAGATTGCACACTCTTGCAGACACGTTATGCGGTAGGTTAGGAAAGATTCCTCGCACATTTCCAAGCACAGATCAATTGCACCCGTTTTATGAAGAATTGTTCACGCTTACTCTTGATGTTGGAGAATTCAAGCGCGCCCTTGCAGCATGCACGTGGGCGGCGGATAGAATACGCAAGCTTGCGTTTGAATACATTAGCAAGATGAAAATTCAACGAAAGTCAGTTGACTTGCATCCGCTGCGTAAACAATTTTATGGTCGGGCGTCTTCTGTACTCAAGCAAATCGATCCGCAATTAAAGTTTCTTGAACAGTGCAGAAGGATTTTGCGAACGTATCCCACTGTTCGTCTTGATATTCCAACTGTGGCAATTGCTGGCTGCCCAAATGTTGGGAAGACTAGTTTACTAAAAGCATTAACTGGAGCAGATCCTGAAATTGCGCCGTATCCGTTTACAACAAAACGTTTAATGCTTGGATATGCAGAGATAAACAAGAGACAAGTCCAATTTGTTGACACCCCTGGTTTGCTTGATCGCAATGAACATAATGATATAGAAACTCACACTGTTATTGCTCTTCGCCATCTTGCAACTGTTATTGTGTTCGTGTTTGACCCGACGGAGACCTGTGGGTATCCAATGGCAAGGCAGCGTGCGCTTCTTGCTCTTGTAAAAAAAGAATTCAAGCTACCAATTGTTATTCTGAGTAATAAGGCAGATAGTGGTACGAAGGGACCTGGAATTTCTGTTTCTGCAGAATCTGGCAAAGGGCTTAGCGAGGTTCAGAAGGAGATTCAGCTTGCAATCGGAGAAGAGTTCGAATTTCCTGAATCTGAACCTCTGAATGAAGAACCCCCTCAATAATTACATTAGGTGCTTTTTCGCACGGACCCACACAACCGCTTGTAAACAATTGAATTGAGTTCCTTTTTTGTTCTGGAAATTGACTTGTTTCTTTTTGCTTGGCGATATGTTCTTCTTGCTGTATCTTACTTAATTCTTGAAGTAGTTCAGCTCCGCCATTTTGAGGACAGCAACAACCCATACAGACGATAACTTCTGGCATTGCAATTAAAAAGAACACATCAGTATAAAAAGGTATTATTGAAGTTGATTGTAGCTCTTTGTTTTTCTTCGTAGTCAGGAGTTGCACAATTCGCAAATTCGTACAGGATCAATGTGTTCGACAGAGATCTTCAAGTGGTGTCCATGAACATCCACCTCGCATTTTCCGCCAACCCGTACTGCGTCAACTGCGGCTTCGATATCACACATGTTAACAAATGCATCTTCCACGATGTTAAGGTA
>JAHFPE010000080.1:3533-4871 GCA_023261345.1 Candidatus Woesearchaeota archaeon | reverse complement strand
CTCGTACAATTCTTTGAACTCAGACACGAACTCAGCAAGGGATTTGGTCATAGTGCAAATTGGTTTCTGCAGAAATATAATGAGTGTGAAGTGCCACTTCAGATTCGTGATTTGAACTAAGAAAAAATGGTCATTCTCTAAACCCCGCAGATTTATAAGTACTCAACAAATAACAAGTAGTCATGGGCGTACTTCAGGATTTAACAGACACTTTCTTACCTGGCAATATCGATACATGGGCGTATCCCGCGAATGAAAAAGGTGTGCTTCCATACGCAAAAGGAATTAACTACTTCGGGAGAGGATTGTCCATACTTCAATTAGCTGGAGAAAATGAACGTGACTCGCTTGAAACACGCTTGAGTCAGTCAGAACTAAGCGTTACTAGAAATGGAATGTACGTTGGAGTTGTTCGTTTTACTGGCGAAGAAAAACAATTCGAACGACTAAAATTTAGTATGCCATTCGACAAAGAACAAGCAGCAGGCGGAGAGCAACCTCCAATTACTGCAAAATATCCACGAGTTGTATTTCCTGCAACTGGTGAGTTTCAATACGGGGTTCTTATAATGACGGATTCGAAGTTTGAATCAAGTCATGAGGCACACACTATTGTCTATGATCCAAGTAAAGGCGAATTTCATGTTCCTGCTGAAATTCCTTGTGAGGAAGGAGTGATTGCAGCACTCAAAGATTTTGGGACGGGAACAATTAGCCCAGGTGAATACAAACTAAGTCTTGAAGTAGTTCGCAATCCAATTGTTTGTGTTCGTATTGATGGTTGGATGCCACTGAATGCACGAATACTGCGTGAAGGAAAAATAAACTTAGAACTGCCAATTGCGGATTATGGCGACATTTCAAAAATATTGGATTTTCACGATTTATACCTAAACGATCATGGTCTCTCAAGGCCAATCACGCCCAAAAGAGAAAACGTTCTGAAACGGTATGTGAAAAAATCACACAAATATCTTGAAAATCCAGCACTACTTGATTTGAGTCCAGAAAAAGCAGCGCTATTGAGAGAGTGTGGTCTTGAATATCAGGGAAGAGCGGACACTGCAAATCTTACGTATGTATCATTGCGACGTCATGAATCAGTTGCTGGCACAACAACAAATCCTAATCTAGGACTAGTTGAAGTACAAATTGATCGAGTTGCAAGATTAAGTAACGTGCATATTGAGTTCAAGCCACTGCCACCGAATCGAGAAGCACCTGCGAGGGGAAGTTTCAAAATTCGAAGTGACGCCTTCTTGGGCGGGGGCGGCGGGGCCATGAGGTCTATTGGCGCCACGCCTTCATTTGGGGGTTGGGGGTCATTATTCGATCCTC
>JAHFPE010000080.1:2956-3523 GCA_023261345.1 Candidatus Woesearchaeota archaeon | reverse complement strand
ACAGGAAAAACAGAATTGCGAGATGCGAAAACAGGAGACGTTGCACCCAAAGTTAGTGCTGAATGGGATGGCCACATTACAACCCTGCGTTTTTGTTTGACGAATCTAACCAGCTAGGGATGCAGTTGATCATACATTTGGCTAAATCACATAGCTTTTGGTAAGTGTCCCGAGATCTTTTCTTTTATGAATGCTTATGCGTTCTCAAGGTCTTCACGCTTCTAACAAGCACACGACTAAGTGCATTGTGTTCCTTTGATAGTATATGCAAACTGGCCAAAAATGCCAGTGCTTGCGTAATTGCCATTACAACGAATAATACTCGAAAACCATACACCTCCGCGATTCCCCCTCCAAGAATTGCACCAATTCCTATTGCTATTTGTACTCCTCCTTCTGAAAAACCCCAGTCTGAGGTTTCATTTCCTTTTCGTATGGAAAGAGAAAATAACGCGTCCCATGCAGGAGCTAGAATTGCAACACCAATTCCGAGTATGGCCTGAATCAAAAAAACGTGCAGTCGTGTGGTTGCAAATGAGTACGCCCAAACGCCAAATACTAGCACAA
>JAHFPE010000080.1:0-2946 GCA_023261345.1 Candidatus Woesearchaeota archaeon | reverse complement strand
CCAAGAATAATCGCCTTTCGTTTATCGCTAATCTTATCTTCGATTCTTCCTGTGAAAATTGTTAATATTCCCATAACAATACTAAAAATCGCAAATGCTATTCCTGCATCTAATAAATCTCCACCAATTCTTGCAATATATATTGCCCATATCGGACCAAGCATGGCCGAAGTTGCTGAACCAAGCCACCAAGTTGCGTAAAGAATCGGAAGAATGTTCTTCATCCAAGATACCGAGAATGATTCATTAATAAACTTTTTTGACAAACCTTATATACCTACTCCGTTACGTTCCTTGTAAATGAAACCCAAAAAAATCGCGATATGGGCTGGAATCATAGTAATTGTAGTTCTTCTTTACATCTGGCTCAAACCACCAACATACACTCCTCTATTACCTTACACTCCCCACGTACGTGGACCTGCAAATGCGACAGTAACAGTAACTGAATTCTCCGATTTTCAATGCCCAGTTTGCCAACGCGCATTTCCAGAGATAGAACAAGCACGTCAGGATTACGAATTCAAATTCATATACGAACAATTCCCGTTGCTTGAGATTCACCCGCGAGCACTTCAAGTTGCAGAGGCAAGTGAGTGCGCGGCAGATCAAGGAAAATTCTGGGAGTTCCACGACGCAGTCTTCACAAACTTACAGCTTGCAGATAGCGACCTAATAAATTACGCTTCAGCAATCGGGCTTGATGTTCCAATGTTTACGACCTGCTTACGAAGTGGTGTCATGAAAGATCGCGTCCTTGCGCAAGAACAAGAAGGAATACGAAAAGGAGTTACTGCAACACCAACTTTTTTTATTAACGGAAAAAAGCATGCTGGCGTGCTAACTGCTGAAGAATTGGGAAGACTTGTGGGGAAGAAAATTAATTAATCTTCCTTTTTAGTAACATTAATAAATAGCGCCCCGCCAGAGTATCGAGGGAACATAACACGTCGGTCTTACCCAACTTAGTATGAACCTTTCCCGCTCTGGCGGGGTAGTATTTTTAGATTTTTTTCTCTTTACATATATTTCGGCGGAAATTCCGAATATTTTCCGGCGCCATCGGAAATATTCCGTAATTTTCGGAAAAAACACGACTGCACAGGCAGCTTGCCTGAAAATATCCGTTACAACCAGAAGAAATACGAGAATTTCAGAAAAAAAGAAACTAGTTCCTACGTTCGTAAAAATAACGCCAAGTGGTACCAATTCATGTTCATGATGGAAAAATTACGCACTTGCTTTTTTCGCACGTGGTTTCTTTGGTGCGGTAGGTTCTTTTGTTGGTTTCTCAGTTGAAGATTTCTCGTTTAAAGAGTTAGAGTTCTCTGTGCTTTTTGTCTCTCTTATTTTCGTATCCACAATAGGTGAAGAAGCGGGTGTGGATTTTGCCTGCTCTTTATTCGCAGATTCTTTCTTTCCTGTAATAGTATCTTTGACTTTGTCCATAAGACCTTTTTCTTCTACTTGCTTTTGTTCTTCTTTTGGAGCGCCAAATAACTCTGCACGGACAACACCTTTGTCGTCTTTTATTGCAACAACTTTAATGTGGTGTGGTGGATTGCGTATTCCATGTCGCCAAATGTATTCATTTGCGTATTTTCCAATGCGCACATCTTCTGATTTCATATGTTTTACAAGAAACGTCTTAAGACCAAGAAGTGCTTTTTTTGAGCGTTTGTACTTGGGTACTTTGGTGAATTCTCTTCTGAGCGGTACGTTGTATGTTCGTTCCATTTAGACCCTCTTGATTTTTTGTCTGCGCCAATTGCGCTTTACTGCGGTGTGTCTTCCCGGGTGCACTTTTCGTCCTTTGCCGTATATTTTTGGCACTGTCCAAAATGGTGCCCAGCAGGTTTGTCTACCGTGCTTTGCTAGTCTTTGCTTTCGTGCTGGATGTTTGTATCGTGCCATTATAGTTAATAATTACATTGCTCTATTTGCTTTTGCTGCAAGTCGAACAAGTACCTCCTTGAATTCAATATCAGTGAGTGGGTGTGGCAAGCCCTTTTGTGCGAGCTGCGCAACAATTGCAAGAGCAGTGATTGCTTTATCTGGATGTGCGGTGCGTAATGTCGTGTATCTGCTCCACGCTTCTCTTGAAAGATACTGTCGCATGACGCTTTCGAGCTGTTGAACTTGCTGTTGTATTTTTTGCTGTTCGATTGCTTGCTCTTGAATTGGTTTGAAGTAATCTTCGTTCATGCAATTTCCTTTTGCGCTTCAGTTGGTACACCTGAGGGGGCAACATCTGTTTTTTTCTTTCGTTTTGGTTTTTTGTCTGAAGAGGAATCATCTTGTGTGGGCTCTGTTTGTCCTGTGTTTTCTTTCTGTGATGGTTTTTTCTTTGCGCGCATCTTTTTTGGTTCTTTAGGCATCATGCTACTTAGTTGTTGCTCTGGCTTTTTCGCAAACACAACATCATGTTCTTTCATAAGAGTTGTTGCTACAGAATCGAGAAATGCCATTCCTTGAGGGGTAATAACTCGTCCTTTGTGACTTCCTTTTTTATCCTGCTTGCAAAATCCAGCTTTTTCAAGTTGTTGAAGAATTTTGCGAAGATGATTTCTTCCTGAAGGCGCAAATCTGGATGGCGCGTAACCTCTATTTTTTTGCCTCCAAATTTAATTGAGAGCTTCGAAACTCCCACTGGCCCAAGAAGTGCTATTCGACGTAGAACACTTGCTGCGCGAACATACCACCAATCAGATCTAACTGGCGGTTTTTCATTCTGACTGCTGATTTTGGCGAAAAGCGCCCATTCAGGTGGTTTAATTTGTTCAACTTTTTGCAGTGCAACAGCAACGCGTTCAACTAATTCTTGTTGTGGAACATCATATAGTGACATTTTTTTTCCCCTTATACATTATACTTTGTAACTTCCTTACTTTTGTTCAAGCAACCTTTCGGTTGACGATTGGCAATCGAGTTGCCAAGAATATTGTA
>JAHFPE010000079.1 GCA_023261345.1 Candidatus Woesearchaeota archaeon | reverse complement strand
AGTAAAAAGTGGTTGTGCTAAGTCATTCTTTATGCAGTTGGCTTCGTCGCGGGGAAAAGAAAAATCACGCCACGCTTCGGCTGTACTTTTCCAGCCTTCAAAATTTCTGATTCTCAACTGATCATACCCGACCACAAATTGCGAATATTGAATGTCGTGTTTTTCCCAATCTTTAATTCCAAACGGCGAAATCGGAATAGTTGAATATCCAATCAGTTCTAGATTATCTGTCAATCTAACTCGAGTTCGGTCTATATATGTGAACTCAGGTCGATTTTGCAAGACATCTACATTCACTCCTGCGTCATCATTGCCAAGAATTAGATACGTTTTTGGCCCATTGAGTCTTCTTAGCAACATAGGCAATCTTTGCTCGAGAAATTCACGCTGAACACTAATCAATTTTTCAAAGGCAATATGTTCTATGTTGCGACCGTCCTCTGAAAAACGGAAATTAGGCGCGAGATCTCCCCCAAGTATTACTGCATCTGCACGTGACCTATTTGCATAATCTACAAGTTTCGTGTAATGTGCTTCATTACCGTGTAAATCTGCTGTGAATACAATGGTGAAGGGCATACGGAACGAATGTGCTTTGAGATTTTTAAAGATTCGTTCTCCTGTTGCTGAAGACAAAGGAATGACTTGCAAATAGAGGGTGGAAAGATATTTGAACGATTGGAAATACTAACTTCCGGCGGGAAAAAATTTGGCTATAAGAAATGGATTAAATGATTACGGGAATGAAGTTCATATCGTGACAATTAAGGACGCAATAAGAAAAATTCCCTGTCTTGTCAATGAACTTGAAAAATATACACGAACGTAAATATTTGTAATTCGTCTGAAAATCCTCGTAACTCTGTTTTACGATGCTTAGATTTTCGATGAAATTGAACTTCGAATAAGTCTGATGTTAAACGAAATAAAAACCCCTAACTGCGTTTCAGAAAATTTTATAAGCATGTAATAAAATGTTGATGCGTGGAAACTTTTATCGACAATAAATTCATGTCGGTTTTTCAGAAGAATGGAATCTTAGTACTTCGCTGGAAGCCAGCCACCAAAGACCTGACGAATGATGCTTTCAAATCCGAAGCTATCAAATTTATCAATATTGTAAAACAGAATCAAAGCAAAAACATTATTGTAGATATGCGCAATTTTAGCTACGATTTAACTCCTGAAGTAATTGCGTGGAGAAATCAAAATATTATTGCGGTATACAATGAAATTGGTGTAGAAAAATTTGCTTTTATTAGTGAAAAACCGACAGTGAAACAAGATAATCCAAACAATACATTTTTTACGCGACATTTTGTCAATGAACAAGAAGCGGAAAATTGGCTGACTTCTTGATTCGGTTTTTTACTCTTGCCAGTTCTTCGGGACGTTGCACATCCTGCTACGCTCGACCCACAAGTAACAGCGGCCAGTTAACATCTACAGATTGAACAGCACGATTGCTTTGATACTGTAGTATCTGTATGATTCGTATAGGACATGACTATTCTCATAGCAAGACCATGAGCACACACATTAGACTGACTTTTTTGTCTCACTCTTGCAGTTTGCGGTACAATGATACTTATAAATGAGCCGCTCCTTGAGTTGATGTGAGACATAATTGTCACTAGATCTGTTGCTTAATGAGAGAAAAGCAACAGAAAAACAATCAATAGCAACAACATCGGGAGGAACCAATGGTTGAACCAACAGTACCAAAAGAAGAACAAATCGGGTTTCATAAAGGAAGCTTAACTACACTTGCAAAAGAACGCCAAGAACTCATGCGCATGCTCGGAATAGTTGAACAACTCATGCAATTACACATCAAGGGATTACAAGAATTAGGTGTTGATCTTGAAGCGCAGGCAAAAGACCAAGCAAAAACACAATCCACTATGCAAAACGCAAGTGGAAAATCAGAAAAGAAATTAGAAGATTCATTACGATAAATACACTTGGAATAACTCATGACGTACTCAAATTCTGGTTGTGGTTATGGAGGGGGAGATGGTTGTTCTAGTGCAACTGCTATGAGTTCTTCTGCGTTATATGTTGCAGGGTATGCTGCGAATGCGTCTCCAGCATATACTGAAAGTGCAAGCAGTCCTGCATACGGCACATCATACTCTGGAAATTCTGCCTATTCTACATCAACTGGTGATGCGAGCGGGCAACATTTAGACTCAAAAGAAACTGCGCCACATTCTTCGGTTTCTTCTTTTCAACAAGAATCTGATCATAGTCATTCAGAAGTTTTCTTTAGTTCTAACAGAGAACAGCTTCCTAACATTTCCACTACTGAAGCAGTCATGCCATTTGTCGAACAGGCATTTATGGCATTAACACACAAAGAATTTCCAAAAAGTATTTCGTTACACGTCGTTGACGCACTCACGTTGCGTACGCTCTACTTGCATGGTGGAGGGAAATGGAGTGCAGGAATTCGTGGATTTAGCTTGAATAAGTGGAACAAAGGAATCTCAAATTTATTTGTACAAGAAGCACCACTTGATCAACTCATGCTAACAATTGGCCATGAAATTGGACATGTGTTAAGCCCTACGCTTGCTGATCCTGCAACTGAAGAAGCAAAAGCATTTGCGTTTTCATTTGCATGGGTTCAAGCCATTCGAGAGAACAACATTGGATGGATTGCAGGAAACTTTACAGAGAACCCTGCAATAAATGGAATACATGACGTTGGATTTGGAAAAGTAAAATCCTTACTTAATATTGGCCTCTCTGCAGTTCAAGTATTTGTTGATATTGCAAAAGGAATGATTGGAACAAGAATAGATGGAGGGAATTAACAATGGCAAAGAAAAAACAAGACGAATCACAAAAAACTGATCAAACAAGCGAACAAAAGAATGAACAAAAAAACGAGCAAAAAAATGACCAGAAAACTGAGCAGAAGTATGAACAAAAACATGATGCAATTAAGGCTCCATCAACACCACGACTTCCACCTGAACTTGAAGAAAAATTCAAGCAGGTAAAAGAAAAAGTTGAGAAACTCCAAAAAGTTCTGGTTGAAAAATTCGATAAGTACATCATGGGACTTGCTGTTCTTCCACCGCCTCGAGCAGGAATGCCGAGCATGGAAGCACTTGGTCAAGAGCAAGGTGAAGGACACGCGCCTTCTGCACCAGTTGATCCGAATAAAGTTCACGTTCTTGTCTTAATTGATGATTCAGAACCAACAAGAATGGCTAAGTTTGAATTACGAGACAAATTACTTGCAATCATTGATTCAACAGCAGCAGAAATTGACAAAAATATCGTGCCACAACCATTGCTTCTAAGCGAGTTATGGCAGAATTGTTATGACGGCAAACATGACTTGTTACAACTAATTGCAATGTCTGCGCCTGTCTATGATACTGGCATGCTTGCTGCAGTAAAAATTGCTGAAGTGCACAAGCAAATGGTGCTACGCAAGTTTGAGAAATACATTGTTGCATACGTACTTGCAGGAAGTCTGGTCCAGGGCAAAGCAACTCCACAAAGCGACATTGATGTTTTTGTCGTCATTGATGACACTGATGTTAAGAAAATGACACGTGTTGAACTCAAAGACAAATTACGCGCAATAATAATTGGCATGGGACTTGATGCGGCAGACATGACAGGCATACAAAACAAGATCAATATCCAAGTCTACATCATGACAGACTTTTGGGAATCGATTCGAGAAGCAAACCCTGTTATTTTCACGTTCTTACGTGATGGAGTACCGTTCTATGATCGAGGAATATTCATGCCATGGAAACAACTCCTTAAGATGGGAAAAATCAGACCAAGCCCAGAAGCAATTGACCTTTACATGAGTTCAGGAGACCAAATGCTTGATCGCGTAAAGTTCAAACTTCGAGACATTGGAATGGAAGATGTGTTTTATGCACTCTTAACACCATCACAAGCAGCAGTGATGATGTACGGAGTGCCACCACCAACACCTAAAGAAACACCCACAGTTATGCGAGAAATATTCGTTCGCAAAGAAAAACTACTAACTGACGATGAAGTTGACATTTTAGAACGCACTATACAGACACGAAAAGATCTTGAGCATGGAACAAAAAAAGAAATGTCAGGCAAAGAAGTTGACACACTCCTTTCTGATGCAGACAAATACTTGAAACGACTCAAAAGACTCTTTGGCCAAATTGAAACAATGAAAGAAAAAGATAGCGTGCTGCATGTTTATGAAGCAGTCCTCACAGCCGCACGGGATATCTTACGTCTTGAAGGAATTGAAAAAACTACTGAAAACGAACTCGTACATACATTTGAAGAAGAACTAATCTCGTCAGGTAAAGTTCCAGCAAAATATTTACGAAGCTTGCATGCAGTACTTAAAGCAAAAGACAACTATGATAAAAACAAACTAACTAAAACAGAAACTGATGACGTGCAAAAACAAGCAGGCGAACTCATTCGCCACTTAACAGACTACATTGCTCGCAAACGAGGAAAAGAACTTGAGCGGTCACGCATTCGCGTTAAGTACGGCGAAGTATTCGGCGAAGTTGCAGTGCTTGGAACAGACGCATTTGTACTGCGAGATATTGATACAAAGAAAAGTGTTGAAAAAGCAACCCTCAACTCTGATGGAAGCATGAACATGTCAACACTAGTTCCAGCAACATGGGATGAATTTGAGCACGCACTTGCAACAGTACAAATTCCAACACGAGTATTCCTAAAACACGCATTGTTTAACGACCTCAAAAAGTTGTTTGGAAATGACGTGGAAGTACTGATGGGGTAAGATCTTTCAGTTCACGCTCTGCGGTTCGCTCGCAGGAGAATCTTAGACTACAACTAAGGATTGCAACGTTGGTCGTAACAAACATTTAGTCAAATCTTTATAAATCGCGCTCCACTCTCATAATACCATGGGAGTCACTTTAGATTTACTGGTGTTGAATGATAAGA
>JAHFPE010000078.1 GCA_023261345.1 Candidatus Woesearchaeota archaeon | reverse complement strand
AAACGAATTCGTGTTTGCCGTGCAGTATGCGTGGAGTGAACAATGAAAAAAATACTGAGTGTGGCAATCGCGTTTTTTCTCTTAATGCAGGTTGTGCTGGCACAAACGCAAACTCCAGATTGGGTGAATCTGGCAAAATCAAACCCGATCGAATTCTTGAATCAGCTCAGTTCTAATTCTGCAGAAAAAGATAAACTACCATCCTCTTCGTTGATTAAAGAGGTAATTCAAACTCCTGAAGTTTTTAAAACTTATTTGAACACGAATTTAAAAAAAGAAGTAGGTGATGACGTATTTGTAGGAATTGCAGGAGCTGCAATCACAGGGTTTGATCCGAAAACAGGAATCATAACTACTTTATCAAGCGGCGCAAAAGGGTATGCATTAGAGGATATAAAAAAACTAGCTATGAATGGGGCAACGAATTTTAGAATAACTCCCGAAGGCAGCTTGGGGTTTGAAGTAAATCACGATGAACCAGTTAAAAAAATATCTGATGGTGGAACAACTCGAATTATTGATTTTTATAAAACAGATTTTTCAGTAGTTGCCGTATCTTCTACAGCGAATACAGAGTACGTTTCAAGCATTATTGGAGGAAAGATTAGTGTAAAGGATGAAAAAAAAGTTCAAGATATCGGCCTTGGAAGAGACGGTAAAGCATCGTTGAATACAGATGGTTCAATAACTGCCAGTGTAGGGCCTTCGAAGGATGCATTGGTTCTTTCTTCGAAAGATCAGATATCAAAGAGGTTCCAAACTACTATAGTTCAGGAGGGGACCGTTCGTGTGTTTGGTTCAGATCATTTGGTTCTTAGCCCAGATGATAAAGGAACGACCAGGTTCATAGATACTAATGATGCAATTTTTGAGGTTACAAAAAAAACTGATTACTTTGAGAATCTAAATCCTGCTGAAACGACTTCAATGGAGGATTCTGGAACTATTATGTACGATAAGAACCGCGGTACACTGAAAATTGTGGGAAATAAGCGAGTAACTGCAGATATTTCCCACATCCCTGCCCCATACACGGAACTCCAAATTGATTCTAAGCGAGGGGAAGTAATTGTAAAGGATATTGGGAACGTGGTTTTTACATCCAGAGAAAATTCTTTGGATGTGACTGGTATGTTAAGCAGATCAGGAGATTCTAACGCCGATAAAATTACTGCGGGTGTATATGTAATTAATACAGGTGAGAAGTGGACTGCTGGAATTAAAGAAAATCAAGAGGTTCTCAGTTATGCTAATGGAGTGCGAACAGTCTTCTCGACACATACAGAATATTTGCTGAGAAGAATGAATGAAGAACGCAAGACGGGGATTGTTGATTTAGCGAAACTTTCGCAGTTACGTGCGATTGTTGAATCTTCTGGAACTAATAATGATATGGGGGTTAACCGGGATGCATCTAACTCGAGGCGTCATGCAATCGAAGCACTTGGAATATATGGCTTACCTAATGATATTCCCCGGATCGTAGATACCTCGCGCGATGTTAATGGTGGGCAGGATATATGGAAGGATCACAGCGAAAATTGGAATGAACGTATTATTGCTTTAACAAAAATTCTGGAGCGTTTTCCGACGGATACCGATGCGAATGACATTGTGCCAGGTGTATTAAATATGGTGGTGAAACAGCCATATAGTTCTAACGTAAATTTCGTAAGTAGTCAAGTGATTAATTCAGTTCTAAATGGAAATACTAAAGAAGGTCTTAAAGGGGTGATTTCTCTCGCGGAAATGGAATACGCGCCTTCACAGAGTAGCGATTCGCGGAAGATTTCATTAACCCAAAGATCGGTTGGTCAGATCGCGATCCATGCTTTAGGTGGTTATGCTAAAGATAATAAAGAGGTCGACGATGTTCTAAGTAGAATTGTATCTTCCAGTAGTATCGATCAATCTACAATCGAAATTGCCAAAAAGGCGGTAGCAGCACGTGCAGCAAGGAAAAAGCAATAAATTCGTTTAGAAACATTTATATTCTCCCTCTCGTGAGCGCAAGTAAAGTAAAAAAAAGAGGTGTATGGTGATGAACAAAAAGGCAGCTCTTGAGTTATCTGTTACTGGTATTGTCGTGCTTATTATTGCAATTACTGTGCTTGGTCTTGTGATTTTTTTCATCAAAACGTATTTTGGTCAAACGAGCGAGCTTGTTGGTTCTAACATTCAGGCAATTAAACGAGAGTTAACTGATAAGTTGGGTCAGAGTGGTAAATTACTAACGATGAATGTTGAAACTGTAGAAGCAACGAAAGGAGCGAATCAACAGTTTGTTGTGGCTGTCAAAAATACAGGGCAGAATAAACAGGGTAATGAAGTTTGTTTCATCATGAAGTTTGACTGTATAAGTTCGTTTAGTGCAGGAAATAGCTGTAAGCTTGATGGGACTCAACCTTTTGATAAAGAATGGGTCGGTGGAAAAGATCCAGTGCATATTAATGATGTTCCGCAGACGAATTGGTTTGGGAAGCTTCCTGGTGGAGGTATTTTCAATATTAAGAATCTTGAGTCTGCAGTGTATCCTATTGAGTTATTAATTAAGTCGCAGCATAGACCAGACAGGTATCGTGTTGAGTTGTCTGTGTATAAAGCAGGTGATGACAAAGCGTGTCAGGAAGGACCGAGCAGGTTTGACTTTTATCAGAGCCAAACATTTGATATTGACCTGAAATAACTTTAACATAACTGTTTAACATAACTGAATAGAAACAGTGCGGCAATGGAAGTAGAAATCAAGAATAGTTATAAAAAAGAAGTGTAGGTGATGACAATGAAGAGACGTTTAACCGCAAGTGAAGAATTTGAGATGATGAAGCTTGTCCTAGACAAGTTTTTATGGCTTGGCACTGTATTTGCTGGCTGGGGATTGTTTGAGACGCTTGAAGGCAGTATTGCGGATGGAGTTTGGTTTTTGATTGCAGGTGCGGTGTTTATGGTGCTATTTGCGTGGATTGTACTGCGTGAGTTTGAGCACTTAAGATGAAAGGATTAGCACGTGCAATTAGAGCATGGAGTGAAGGATAGGGCTATTTATCCTTGCCGTGCCTGTGAGAATAATCTTTCTTTTAGTCAAATCATTGCTATATTTCAAATTTTTTTATGTGACGTTAATCGGTTAGGATTCCGAAGGCGCTAAAAATAACCGAAGATCGCAGTTCAGTTCTCCAAATATGTAAAAATAATATTCCTCAACGATGCATAATGTTTACGGATGAACGAAAGCAGGATTTCCAAGTGTCCCATAGAATGAAAAGAAATTTAAATGCAACCAATCGTCTTGAGTGGTTATGCTAAGAAAACTTGTTCTTTTCGTGTTTGTCGTCTTTCTAGCAATTCTTGTTTCGTGCACAAAATCTGAATGTTCTGTTTCTGATGATTGTGCGACACATCTTGGTTCTACAGTTTCTTGCGTGCATAGCGTTTGCGTGTACCAGAATTCTACTTCTCGTGCAGAATGTCAGAAGAATTCTGATTGTGTTCGAGAAGGATTTGATGGTCTTTGTAAGGGTGGTTCGTGTGCGTTTACTGAAAAACCAAAATTGAAGTATGTGACGAGTACTGAGCGCGTGCATGGTGTTTTGTTAGGGGTTGCCTCAACGTTCAATCAGAAGTTTAATGTTGCCCAAGATGAGCTTAGTGTAAAGATTACTCTTCAAGAGGGAGTGAAGGATGTGGAAAATCTTCGAATAAAAAGAATTGATGTTGAGGGGTATGATTCAGTGGGAAGGCAGTCTATTATTCTTGGTTCTGATAGGGTGGACTTGTCATTATGGCAGGTGGGTGATGTTGTTTCTCATGCTATTCGTTTGGACTTTCCAAGGTCTGAATCTCAAGGAAAATTCCAGGACGTGACACTTATTGTTGCGTATGAGTATGATGCTGTTTCGTTTGGAAGCAAGGATCATAGGAGTGATAGCGTGAGGGTAGTGCTATCGCGCGATTCGTTTGACTGGTTTAGTGTTCATCCAACCTCGTGCGTTTGTGATGATAAAGATCCTTTGACAATTGATTCATGTGATGCGTCGTTTGTTTGTAAGCACACTCAAGTTCAGAATGTTTGCGGTAATTTTGTGTGTGAGCGTGGTGAGAACAAATGTTCTTGTGCGCGTGATTGTGGTCCGTGCAATGCTGTGCTTGGTTTGTTCGTGAAAGAGAATTGTGTGGAAAACTCGTGTGTTCGCGTGCTAAGTTCTGAACAAGCGCCCAAAACTGTTATTGACGAGCGTAGTTTTACTGGATTTAAATTAACAACAAGAATGACGTACGCAAACCCATTTGTTGCTGGCAAGAATGTTGTTCATGTCGAGCTTAGTTTGTTTGATAAGGAAGCGCGTGTTTCGCAGTTGCGTATTACAACTGTACAGCTTCGTGAGGGAAATGTACTACTTTCCGAAGTTGCCCTTAAAAAATTATTGATCTCTGTAGGAAGCAAAGCAATTCTCGACCTACCTTTGCCGTCTAATAGTGCTAGCCAGAAAGAGGTTGTTCCTCGATTGGTCGTTAATTATGAAGTAACTACTGACGGTGGAGTTGGAGCTACTGTTGAAAAGTCAAGTTTTGAGAAGGATTTGGAACGAATCTCTGTTGTGACCTTGGAATGAAGTTTCTCGTCGTTACATTAATATGAATAGAAGAGTATCAATCATTGAATATGAATGAGTTGGATGCGAATGAATTGAGTTTAAATGAATCTGATGAGTTTGAAACGTTAAGTTATGTGTGAAAAAAATGAACTCTCGCGGTCTTGAATTGAGTATTGGAATGGTGGTTCTTCTTATCATTAGTACTGTTTCATTGATTGGAGGTATTGCGCTTGTCAAAAACTTCTTTTCACAAGCAGAACAAGTTCGTGATCAGTTAGATAGTAATGTTCTGAAGGGTATTACTGATCAACTAATTATTAGTACCGAGTAAACGACGATTTCATTTAACAAGCCAACA
>JAHFPE010000077.1 GCA_023261345.1 Candidatus Woesearchaeota archaeon | reverse complement strand
GGTATTCCCATGCGTTGTTTCTTGCAGTTGCTGTTGTGTATTCTCGTGGCATGTTTTCTTCAAGCCAAAAGAATGCTTCATCAAGGTTTTCATCAACATGACTAAACGCATCGCGCGTAACTGCAAGGTCAGTGTGTCGTAGGACGCGAGGTAGGGCTAGTGTCATATCTTCCTCTTTGTCTCTTTCTCCAAGTTGATCAACGATTTCGCGAGTGATTGCTCCAGAAGCTGCAAGCGATTGCAAGTCTATGATTGCTCCGCGTAGGTCTCCTGCGCATCTTCTGCTTAATGATTTTAGTGCTAGTTCATCGAATTGCACGTTTTCTTTTTGCACGATTTCTTGAAGTATTCTATAGACCTCTGCTGGTGAAATCTGGGCAAACTCAATGAGAAAAGATAGTTTTCTTAGAGGCGAAAGTTTGTCATCCCATGGATCATTACACGTCATAATTACGGGAAATGTTGTGTCTTTGAGTAGTGCAGCAAGCGTGGTAATTCCTCCTCGATCTTTTTGTCCTGATACTCCGTCTACTTCATCTACAAGAACTACTTTGCTCTCGTAAAAAAGGCTTCGTTGATGTAGAGCGCTTCCTAGTCTCTGCTCGATCTGCTCTGCATTTCGTGAGTCAGACGCATTTACTTCAACTAATTCTACATTCATTTCTTTTGCAAGGCAGTGAACTGCAACAGTCTTACATGTTCCTGAGGGTCCGTGGAGCAATACTGCTTTTTTCCCTTTTCCCTTTGTCTTGCCAAAATTTGAAAGGAATTCTGCAAGTTGACGAATTGCAGGCTGTGGAATATTGCTCGAATTTTTTGGCGCATAAGAGACAATCCATGGTTTCATTAACTGACTATCCTTTTGCATACCATTACAGAACTGAACATGTTATTTAAGGCTGCTGTTCAAAAAATGCGAAAAATTGGTAGGCTTCATCGCCATATCTCATTGCAAGAAAAATACTCCTCCTGCTCAATGTATTTTTACAGAAAAAGACGCGAGTTCTTTTTTCAGTTGATCAATAGAAGAGAAAACAATTCCTTTCATTCCGAGATTTACTGCTGACTCAACATTTTCTGGTTTATCATCTATAAAGATCGTTTCCGCAGGTGTAATCTTTGCATCTGTGAGCACATGCGTAAAGAGTTTCTGGTTTGGTTTTCTCATCTTAAGTTCGTGCGAGAAGTATGTTTTGGAGAACAAATCGAGCATGTGTTTGTGATATTTGTTAATGTTCTTCAATGTTGCTTCATCATTGTCAGATAGAAGTATCATTTGATACTGTTTAGCAAGCGTTCGAACAAGTACTATCACATTTTCATTTGGAATAATTGCTTCCTTAAACACATTCTCCATTTCCTTCTCAGTGATCTTGAGCTGAAACCGGGAATTTATCTTGAGAACAAATTCTTTGAACGAAATCTCGCCCGCATTCATTTGAATGATGTACTCATTAAAGAGTTCTCCTTCTTTCTCAATACTCATTCCTTTCTTTGATAAGACAGTAAGTATTGCAGGAGTGTATCGTCCTATTGTTAGAACTCCACCCCAATCAAATATCAATGTTTTAATCATGGAAAGAGAAAAACCCCAACTCGTTATAAATCCTGCTGCAAAGTAATGGTGATAAGTGAACTGCAGTATTTATATATCCCCATTTCTTATTTCATTTCATGCAGCTAACAAAAGTTCAGCAATTCATGGTTTTTGTGCTTGGTCTTGTTTATGGTGCGTTAAACAAGCGTCTGGAAGGTAAGCCAATAGAAATCACGCTTTCAAAGTCAGCGTTTATCGCTCTTGTTCAAAGTGCAGGAGTTGTCGAAAAAAAGGAGCGTGCAATTTACAAGAATCTTGAAACTCTCGAGAAAAAGAAGTTAATTGAGTACAGAAACAAAAGCATTCATTTGACGCAAAAAGGCAAGAAATGGTTTGAAAAGTCAGCTGCGGCGGTAGAACCGTATGTTATCGCAGGAGAAGTTCTTGCCAGAGCCGATCTTCTTGAGCACGCGCCAAAGACAAAGACTGTGCTTTCATTTTGTCAAAAACTTAAAGAATAGTTATCTCTGAAAACGTTAATCGCTCGTCACGAGTCCAACTTCCTGTTTGCAGGTTCCGCCGTAGGGTTCTATTGATTTGATGAAGAATGTGGCGTTTCCAGTTGTTGTGCGTGTTCCTGGCAGGAGACGCAAAGTAGTGTTGCCCACATGCGTAATTGTCATTCCTGCTTCTCGAATGTCTATTACAGTCGCGGAAAATGTATCGAAGTCTTCTCGTATATTCTTGCGCATTGTTTTGCAGAATAACCCGCCATTATCAGTACACATTATTGCTCGAGCATCTATTGGGTCACAGAATGCATCGCTGTTTCCAGGGCAGTCTGCGTTTGAGCAGCATCTTCCCGTTGGAATGCATTTATTCTGAGCAAGACACCGAATCGTGCCTTGCACGCAATCACAGCCACCTTCGCTGTTTTTGACTTGGTTGTAATTGCATGATTCTTCGACGCATTGATTATTTGAACAACGTTTGTTTATTCCGCATTCGCTTGTTGCACAACATTGTCCTGTTCCAATTGCGCCAATACAAACCCCATTGCAATCTCGCCCAGTTACGCAAGAGCAAACTCCATTACTGCACTTTTTTCCAGAAGTACACGTAACTCCCGAGCAAGGATCTTTTGATGCCAGGTTGTTAGTGGAGCCATTTCCAAGGCTAGGAGAAAGATTGTTAGTTGAAGGATGTTGTGATGTACTATTACCTTGTGAAATAGGAGTTGAGTCAATCACTTCACTACAACCAACTATGAGGAGTAGTAATGCTATGCCAATACTGATACCTGCGATTCTCGTGTTCATTATGCTATAAAGCAGACATTTGTTTTTATACCTTGTGGCTTGGATGCTTTGTAGAAAAGTATCCTTCTGCCTTTTTCTTTGCTGCGCATTTACGGTGTACGCTCGTGCAGAAAAAAGCGGCCGTGAGTAAGTATGTGATAGCTTGTTTTTCGTGCCATTTTTTCCTGTTTCACGATGTGCGTTTCATTGTCGTAGTCATGAGAATCGTCGTTAGATCGATCGTTAGAGTCGTCGTGAGCGCCGTCCAGAGAGTCGTCGTTTCGTCGTCGTAGTCGTGAGGGGGGGTTTTTCGGGGGGACGCTTCCCCCCGTATAAAATACGTAGTGCTAGTTGTAGAGTTTTTTATTCTTCGTTGCTAGTTGTGAAGAGTTTTGTTTTATTATAATTATTGTGTTGCTAATTGAAGTAATATGAAAATAACAAGAAATCAACATAATCTTTATAAGTACCATCTTGGTTTGATATGCTAGGATGTAGTGGCGTTATGCTCCTTCATGCCAGCAATAGAAAAACTAATAACTATTTCTGGCAGATTGTAAAAGAATACAATAAAAAATGATATTTGGAATAATCGAGAGGTAAAAACTATGGCAAAAATGCACAGTCGAAAGAAAGGCACTTCTGGCTCGAGAAAACCGCTCGTAAGTCACAAACCATCGTGGGTTCGTCATACGCAAAAAGAAGCTGAGATGTTAATTACTAAACTCGCAAAAGAAGGAAAGAGTCCTTCCCAAATTGGAACTATTCTGCGAGATAGTTATGGTGTTCCTGATGCAAAAGAACTTATTGGAAAAGCGATTGTTGCGTTTTTGAGAGAAAAAAAGCTGTCGCCAGAATTACCTGAAGATTTGCATTGCTTACTAAAACGAAGTATAGAAATCAGAAGTCACTTAAATACGCACAAGCAAGACATGACTGCATTTCGCGGATTGCAACTTACTGAAGCAAAGATCAAACGGCTCGCAAAATACTACAAGCGTACAGAAAAGATTCCTCGAGATTGGAAGTACGATGCTGAGAATGTTAGATTGGCTGCTGAGTAAATAGTATTTAGAATATGACTAAAGAATACGCGTCAAGTGTAACACAGCGACAATTTATGCACTAAAGTATAACTACAACTACTGCAGCTAGCACCTGCACTTGTTGCCTGAACTGATACACATAAGAGAAAACGCCAGAGGATTATTTTTATTATGTTAGTCCTCTGGTGTTTTCCTAACTTTGAATGTAACAAGGCACTATTTGGCGTTGCTCGACGCAAAGAGTTAGCGTAGTTCTTTTCCGTCAATTTTTCTTTGAATTCTTGTACAACTTCCAATTTCCTTCGCTAAGAACCGTAATGTTTCCATTTTCAAAAAGAATTGCAGAATCATCATCTATTGCGTACAAGTCAGCATCTAAAGTGGGCATTCTTCGCTGAAGTATTTCTGTTCTATATCTTGGATATTTAGGAGAATTGAGGTGTGGTCGTATGTAAAATGGAACGTAATTCAATGCTGTTGGAATACGTTTAGGTTTATTGTCCCAGAAGTATTCTGATGATATTTGAAGGGTTTTACACGCAACAATACTTCCTGCGCTTATTCCCACATATAATCGTTTTTCAAGGAGCGCTGGTAGTTCTTGTTGTAATCCTGACTTTTTAATCTGTTCTAAGAGGTACGATGAAGAACCCCCGCCCATAACTATTACAGTTGCATATTCCAATCTGGGCAGCCATAGTTTTTTGTCAATTGCAGCAATGTCGATGATGTCAACAGGACCTAATTTTTGGCAATTTACAAAATCATTGATTAACCAACTTTTTTCTCCTTCTTTCACATTTGCTGCTGTAGGAATAAATGCAATCCTAATGGGTTTTGTTGAGAAACTCGAAACTGCATAACGAAGCGTTTCGTTTGTTAAACCGCCAGATGTGAGGAGGAGTCTCATGTGAACTCGTAGCCGTGGGTTGTTTAAAAAGGCAATCTACATTTACGAATTCGCAATTATTCTACTATGAAACAACTGGACGAACTTCGAAATCTTTTCGATAGCCCCATGCGGATTCGAACCGCAGTTCCGAGGGCCAGAGCCTCGTGTCCTTGACCACTAGACGATGGGGCTGATAGTTCGAATAGCCTTCATGCGTTATTTAAAGGT
>JAHFPE010000004.1 GCA_023261345.1 Candidatus Woesearchaeota archaeon | reverse complement strand
AGGAACTGTAGCAACCCCATTTGCGAGAGGCGCTTGTTCTTCCTCATCTGGCTGCCATAACCGCGCCCACCATGATTTTTCGTTTACAATTGCATTTCCTGCATTGTTAGATACAGGTGCATTCAAGGGAGCAGTTTCGTGTTCTTCTTGCATTTCTTCGGGTTCTTCCTCGACTTGTTTTTGCGGAGAAACTTTTCGAAACAAGGTACTTGCAAGAGGTTCTTTACGCTTGTGACTCAAATATTCATTCATTTCCGCATCAAATTCAGTTGCCATGACGCAGGAGGAGTGAAACCTGTTTTTATACTTTGCGTTAACGCTTGCGAATTCACTCTCACTCATTTAACACTGGGCTTACAGGAAGTTCAATTACTGCGAAGAAGCCTAAATGCCCGAAGCGCGAGCGGTGAAAACCTCTAAAAATTACATGTTAACTTCGGAGTAGTAAATAACTAGAAACATTTATAAATCTCTCTTTAATATTTACTTTTATGAAGGAACTATTACAACTTGCAAAGTTAGATGCTCAATTTGAATATAGCGTAGAAAAAGATGGAGATATTTATGTAGCAGGAGCAAAAAATTGTGAGCTTTTTCGAGGTATGATTGTATTTGGAGATTTATTCTTGGATAAATTAGGCAAAAGAGATTCACGCATGTGGAGTCCAAGATTAACAAATCCTTTCGCTACAGAAACAAGAAAAAAAGAAACCCGGCAATCTGAATTATGTGTTCCAACCGTTATGGTTGCGCATTCAGGTTGGAAAGGCGAATCCAAATACTCCCTTGATGCATTTATTGGAAGTATGGAAAGAGGGATTTTACAAAAATAACAAGCAAGAATGAGAAAAGACGATTTAGTACAATTTTTTGAGCGGGTACATAGACATTATATGAATTACTTCTAAAGTTATAAGATTCTACTCTGAGCGAAAGCAGAATGCGAAATCTTTGAAGTAAACTATATATACCCTGTCTTGTCAAACCATGCCATGTCTCTCTCTGATGCGCGTAGAATCAAAAATATTGTACGCGCACTTGCTAAAAACGAGCTTGGCTGGCTTGTACTTGAACTTGGCATGCAGTGGTATCTTCCAATCACCAAACGGCTTTTCTTATCACAAAAAAAACAGGTTCATCTTGCATTACGAATACGTAACGTGCTTGAAGATCTCGGAGGAGCGTACGTCAAACTCGGACAACTCCTCAGTGTACGACCTGACCTCATTCCCCATGAATATTGCGAAGAATTTCGGAAGCTGCAGGATAATAATCCTCCATTGCCATATGCAAGAATACATCAAGTTCTCAAAGAAGAACTTCCCCAAGCACATTTCCAATGGATCAGTAAAAAACCACTTGGAACAGCCTCAATTGCACAAGTACATCAAGCGCGACTTCTTGACGGAACGGACGTTGTCATCAAAGTACAACTTCCAGAAGCACCAGATGCATTTAACGCAGACCTTCACGTGATGAGATTCTTCGCCCACAAACTTAACCGTAGAGGAGGAGAACTTGGATTTTCGCCAGTTGATATTGTTGATGAGTTTGAACGCTACACTGCTGAAGAACTTAATTTTGTAACTGAAGCACAAAACATTGATGCAGTACGGCAAGCATTTAGCCATTCTCGCACAGTCATTCTTCCAAAAGTACACTGGCAATATACCACACAACGTGTTCTCACAATGGATTATATTTCAGGAATCAAACTATCACATTTTCTTGTAAAACACACAAGCCCTATTCTTTCTCATAGACTAGCAGATGCAGCACTTATGAACATGCTCACAGAAGGAACATTCCATGCAGACCTTCATCCTGGAAACATCCTTCTCCTTCCTCGAGGAAAAATCGGCCTTCTTGACTTTGGTATTGTAGGACACTTAACTACAGAACAACGAGAACACGGAATACTTCTGTACAAAGCAATACTTGATAAAGATGTCACCATGGTTGTTGAACAACTCTACGGACTTGGAACAAGCACAGAACGAACACAAAAAGAACATCTCACTACAGATGTTGCAAAAGTTTTGCACGCAAGCAATAATGGAAATATAGAAGAATTCCGACCCACACATATTTTCCAGCAACTTTCATCAGTTTCACGAAACCACGGCGTTCCTATGCCAATTGGACTTGTTCTTCTTGGAAAAGCACTTGTAACACTTGAAGGAACATGCAGACAACTTGATCCAAATTTTGATGTCATTCAATACTCCCGGCCATTAATTCGTAAAATCATACTGAAACAAAAAACACCAGAAGCACTTACGAAACGCGTCATATCTAAAACCACTACTATGGCAAAAAATATTGCGAGCATACCTGAAGAAGCACTCGGCGCTCTTCAAACAATTCGCGATGGATCAATTCACCTACAATTTCAAGACACCGACTTTAAGCACGTCGGACTTGACATCAGCACAAGTTCAAACAGACTTTCGTACGCACTTCTCATATCAGCGTTACTTTTGTCAGCAGCACTTCTCGTTAAGGTTGGACCAATTTGGAATGACTACCCCGTCTTTACTACAATTGGTTTACTCGTTGCAATTTGTCTTGCAGTTCCGCTTATTGTTAGCATACTTCGAGAAGGAAGCACGCGGTTCGATCCGCACAGATGAGGTGAACAATGAAACAAAAGAAACAGATACAACAAAAATTTACTGATACAGACGCGAAAAAACTCGCAAAATTAATTGCACGAGAAGTACTTGCAGAATCAGGAAAGATTGCCAGATTCTTTAAGCAAGAATTCCACCAAGAATTACGAAAAGCAATTCCTATCGTGAAACCTATACTGAAAAAGGCAGCAAGCAAAGGAATTACAGAATCAAAAAAAGTAATGAGAAAAATACGTAAAAGAATGTAATCGAAAATGCCGAGAATATTCACCTCAGGAGATTTATGAACAGAAAGAAAAAATCCTCCATTGCAGCAATCAATAAAAAACTTGATTTCGTTTTGAAGAACCAAAAAAACCTTCTTCGAAATGAAGGGAGTATGCAAAAAGAAACTGCACTTGAAGAAGCCCAAGAAGAAGCAGCGCTGCGAGAATTACAACATCTTGAAAATATCGAGCAAGAAATCAAACACGCAGTAGAACCACACCCTCTTCAGAGCATAACCTTGCAAGATATGGCAAGAGGAATTGCAGGCGCATTTTTTGGAGCGGTTGCACACTACACGTTTGTTTATGGTATTGAAGTTGCGAGAGGTCTTACCCTTACTCGTGCAATACTCCTCTATCCACTTTCCCTTGCAATAGGTGGCTTTTTTCTTTACGCAACAAGCTTTCGTAAAATAACAGATCCCCAACTTCTCAAATATTTTCCCTTACGCCTATTCACACTCTACATGACTGCACTCCTCACGTCAGTTTTCGTACTCGTCCTATTCCAACCAACATTTGGAACAGAACTTGATCAATCAATCAAACAACTTGCAACAGTAATGCTGAGTGCAATGGTTGGTGCAGCAACAGCAGACCTCATAGGAACAACTAAATAATCAAACAAATGAACACTATGATACTCGACCTCTTTACACGCATTGAGCAAGGAAAACATAGCGTCCTTCGAAGTCTTCAAACAACGCTCGATGAGTACAGCCTCAAACTTCTGAGTAACAATTCAGAACCAGCAGCAATTCAACTTCGAAGATTTCTCCAAGAATTCCTGGGGCTACAACATCTGAGCGATAAACAGAAATTCTTACGACCAGAACTTATACAACTCATTGAAGAACAATCACAAGAATTCACTCACGTATTGCATGACATAGAAACACATTTGTCTGACCCTTACAAATTTTCAGTGCCAGAGGCAAAGATACATGTGGGAAGAGCACTAGAATTATCGGAAAAATTATTGGCACTTGCAAACACGCAAGCGCAGAACACGATTCAAAAAGTCAATCGCGAAACGAGAAAATACAAACTCGCCGGATGAACGAGGGCTCATTGATTTAAAGTTCATAATTGCTGTTGAGCTTCACTATTTCAACTTGATAACTGCAGATTTTTTTGCACCGTACTTCTGTTTCATCCACGTCTTTGCGTCCTGTAATACTGCGGTGCCGTTTTTATTTTCAGGTGCAATAACAAGATCAACTGACCAGTTACATTCTGAAGAATTCTCTCTTACTTTGAGCAACAAAATGAAGTCCACATCAGCAGGCCTTTTTTTGGCTGTTGTAAAACTTCCAAGCAAATACGCAGAAGAAATAGGAAGAACTTTTTCTAATTTCATAATGATCTTTTGTGTATTCTTCCACAATTCTTTACGATATCCTGATCGGAGTAACTTTCTTGGGATATTTTTATTCATGTGCTCTTCCTTCTTGGGGCACTATAACAAAGCTTTGTTCATAAGAACGGGAAGTGCACCAACTTTATAATCAACCAGAATTTTTGGCCTTCAGAATCACTCATGAATGAACCAAGAACACAAATGAATTTACTGGCTTCTTCAGGTACGCAATTACCTGGTTACACTAGAAAAAGAATTGGAATTGTAGGCGGAGGGCAGCTTGCTATGCTCATGGGAATTGCGGTTGCACGTGATGCGCTTCCTTACGAACTTGTTATTCTTGACCCAACTGCAAACTGTCCTGCATCTCGTTACGCAAAACAAATTGTTGGAAGTTTTGCGAATCCGACAGATATCAAAACGCTTGCAAGTGAAGTAGATGTAGTAACATATGAAATCGAACTTGCAGATCCAACTGCATTACGTAATTGCGGTAAGCAAGTTTATCCTTCACCAGAAGCGCTTGAAACTATTCGAGATAAATACTTACAGAAAAAAATGCTTCGAGAAAAAGGAATTGCAGTTGCGGATTTTATGGCCGTTTGTGATACTACAACACTTGAAGAAGCAATCGAGAGATTTGGAATTCCAGGAGTGCTTAAAGCAAGAGTCGGAGGATATGATGGTCGAGGAAACGTTATTATTCGAAAGAAAAAAGAAGTAATGCCAGCATACGAATCACTCAGACAACAAGCACAAGGACTTCTTCTTTTTGAAAAGTACGTCCCATTTAGCAAAGAACTCTCAGTTATTGCAGTGCGTGATATAAACGGAAAAATTGCGACATACCCAGTTACGGAAAACATGCATAACAACGGAATCCTTGATAAAACAATACTACCCGCAAGAATTTCTGAAACTGCAACATCCAAAGCAGTTGCGCTAGCTATAAATACAATTGCCGCATTCGAAACCGTAGGAACATTTGGAATTGAGCTATTTCTTACAAAAGATAACGAAGTGCTCGTGAATGAAGTTGCTCCACGAGTCCATAATTCAGGACACTGTACTCTTGATGCAGCATACACTTCACAATTTCGAAATCATTTGCAAGCAGTTGCAGGACACGAACTTGGAATCACTGCACTCAAAACATCCTCTGCAGTAATGATAAACCTCATTGGACCACCTGCAACTACAGGCAAATATGCTATTTGTGGCGCAGAACTGTTCAAAGATAGAACTGACGTCTTTGTTTATGATTATGGAAAGCCAGGCGTGAACCCAAACGGGAGAAAGATTGGCCATGTAACCATTCTTGCAGATACTCCAGATATTACGTATTTACTTGAAAAAGCAGAAAACATACGTCAAAAAATCAGAATCGAGATAACACAATGAAACGTTCAACAACACCAGAAATTGAAGTGAGAATGGGAAGTGATTCGGACTTACAAAAAGTAATTCCTGCTTACGAGGTACTTGAAGAGTTTGAAATATCATATGATTTATCTTCTCCAGATAAACCTTATGGAGGTATTATTTCAGCACACAGAACACCTAGATTCATGCAAAGAACAGCATGCAATCTCGAACAAAAAAAGTTCAGTGTATGCATTGCTGCAGCAGGAGGCGCTGCGCACTTGCCAGGAATGACGGCTGCAAATACACCTCTTCCCGTTATTGGAATTCCCATAAGTCCAACAAATACAGATGGACTAGACTCTCTTCTTTCAATCATTCAAATGCCGTATGGAATTCCTGTTGGGTGTGTTGGAATTGACCAAGCAGCACAAGCAGCGTTAATTGCGGCACAAATCATTAGTCTTTCTAGCATAGAACAACGTGCTAAGATACGCACATATCGCAATATAGATGCGTCAGCGATTCAACCAGCTTGGAAAAACAAAATTGGACTGTTGGTACCTGCAGGAATAGAACTGCCAGAAAAAAAGTATTCTGACTTTGAAACACTACTTTCACGTTTTGGCATAACCGTAGAGAAAAAAGAAATTCCTGCAGTTAATGACACTACACATTTGAAAACAGTAAACTATTTTGAAACAGAAGGAGTAAGAGCACTTGTCGTTCTTAATGACTGCGACATTCCATTTGTTGCAAGAGAAATATCTGCACTTACTGATCTGCCAGTTATTGGAGTGCTTCTTTCAAGCAAAAAAGTTGCGTCTGCACCACTTGAACAGTATCCTCTTGCGAGAATGCTTTGCTATTACGAAGGTGAACAACCTGAAATACAACCCCCTCCACGAGGATACCCGGTATTAGGTGTTGCAATCAATGGCTTACAAAATGCAGCACTTTTAGCCGCACGAATCATTGGAGTTCAGGATACTGAAGTTCGTAGTCACGTGAAAATTCATTTGGAAGAAATAGCGGAAGAAGTTCGAGAAAAGAATGTACTGTTTCACGCACTTGGTTGGAACGATTATGCCAAACAAATGAAAAAATAAAATTTCTCAACTTCGCATGCGCAATTAAGCGAAGCCTGGACTTTGTAAATTCTATTCAAGCATGCTTGAGATGTTCATTAGCTGCATTCGCGCCTCTGCATGCATATTATCGTCATCAGTAATTTCTTCAAGAATCTGCAACGCCTTACTTACTTTCATTGCAGCGTCTGCGGGTTGACTCAGAAGTAACATTACTTCTTGCACAGAAGCTCGAACATTCTTTGGAACAGTTCCGTCCTCGCTTATCTCACGGAGAGAATCAATGACTGGAACAAGAGTAGAAGGAGCCATTATTTCTCCTTCATTCCTGCAAGAATTTCCTTACGTAACGTATCTGCTTTGTCTTTAATTTGTGCTTCTTGCTTTTCAATAGTTTGCATACGAAGATTCAGCATTTCCTTTTTTTCAAGTAAATCCTTCTCAATAACAGAACGTTCTGACTTAATCATGATATTTCCAATAATCCTATACGCATCAGTTGATGAACCAAGTTCCTTCATTGCAGTTTCCATTTCGAACAATTGCGTTTGAAACTGTTGCTTTTGCTGCAGTAACCCTTGCATATTTTGCTCAAGCAATTGCAAGCGCTGAATTCTTTCTTGACTATCCATCCTACACCGCCTTTATTTTTGTTGTAACACTACGCGACTTGTACAGAATTTTTGAACCACAATACGGACACCGAACACGCTTACCCATTAATTCCTGAGAGACCTTATGACTACACAAAAAACACGTGTATTTTGCCATTTATTCCTCCAACTGCTCTTTTTTCTCCACTTGCGACTTATGCTCTTGAATTAGAATCGGAGTTAACGAATATGCTGGACCAGTAAACTTCTTATCACATGAATGACACTGATAAATACCAACACTTTGACGTCGAACTTTTAATTTTCTACAATACGGACATTGTTGACGCTTTCGTTGTTCAGTTTCAATAGCTGCCAAACGTAGCTTTAACGTACGCCCATACCTTGTCTCGAAGCGCTTAGCAGAACCAAGACCGATCTTTTCCATACGACCTAAAAAAGGGGTGTGGTTTTTAAAGGTAACGTTCGCTAGAACGTTCGCGAGTTCGCGCTACGCTTAATTCAGCGAACGTTATAACTGATGCATGAATAGTGGTCGTAGTATAAGATTCCCCTGTGAGCGCGGAGCCATGAACTCGGGAATTTTACTGCAGTATATTTAAAAACTTGTTTCGTTCTTCAGTATACATGGTTATAGAGGTTGAAATTAGAAGTTTTATTTCTCAAGAACAATACGATCGGCTATTACATGAAATGCCACAAAAAGCAGATGATCTTGGAATGGAAGATCAAGAAACTTGGTATTTCGACTCTGACCAAGATCTTCGCATTCAAAAAAGTACGACGTACGCAAAAGTTTGGCTCAAGAAGGGCAAACTTCACGAACATGCTCGTGAGGAAATAGAGATAAAAACAGAACCTACATGCTTTGGGAGTCTTGCTCAGATTTTTGAAGCACTTGGATATCAGGTTAAGATAAAATGGTTTAGGCACAGAAACACGTTCTTACATAATGGAATTACAATTATGCTCGATTATACAAAAGGATATGGTCACATTATTGAATTCGAGAAGATCACTACTATTGAGGATAAAGATGCAGCAATGGAAGAACTCAAAACGTGCATGAAAAAAATGAATATTTCACTTACTCCAAAAGAAGAATTTGATGAAAAATATGCGCGGTATCAACAACATTGGAAAGAACTAATTCTAGAGAATAAATAAGTCTACAACAATCACATTTAAATTCTCTTCAAATATTCATTTAGTCATGAAAGTCATTTTATACATGGCAATAACTGCAAATGGAAAAATAGCGAAAGAAAATGATGAGGTATTTTTTGTAAGCAAAAATTCATGGAAGATTTTTGACGTTATCAGCAAAAAAGCAGGAAATATTATTATGGGCAGAAGGACTTATGAAATAAGTTTGGCAGATAAAACCTTTCCGTATTCTGAACGACTGAACGTTGTTATGGCAAAGAAACCAGTCAAAAACAAATGGGGAGAACGCGCTATCTTCACATATCTTGCGCCAAAAGAAGTTCTAAATATGCTCGAAAAAAAAGGATTTAAAACAGCATTCATCGGCGGAGGGAGCAAGATCAACTCTGCTTTTCTCAAGGAGAAACTTGTTAATGAGATCTACCTCGATGTTGAACCAGTATTCATAGGAAAGGGAATTCCACTATTAGCAGAATCTAGTTTTGAAACTACTCTTGAACTCATTGATACAAAAAAGCTTTCCTCGAATGAAGTGCAACTGCATTATCGAGTCAAGAAATGAAGGAAATAATGGGTATGATTATCAGTACTACATCTAGCAACTGCGAATGTTGCCCCATCTGAATTAACTAAACGAAAACTGCGCATGACGTTCTTTTTTTATATTGGTCATGCGCAGTTTTCACGATTGTGAAAATGGGACGGCACGAATCAGCGTTGCTCTTTGCAAAAATAGACGAAGTGGTTTATTGCTCGAATTTGGGTTAATACCCCGCAGCTCTGCTGCGATGACGCGTCCAAATTCGAGGCTTCAACAACCCAATCATGTTTGTTCGTTCACGCCTATCAACATACCCTACAACTCTGCTGTGATTGGGTTGTTGATTTATTTCACTTCACCACACGACTTTACTCTACTTGTGACGTACTCTTTTTTCAACACGAATGCAAGAACTGAGTTCGGTGTAGTTGCGTTTCGTTCTTGATACGCGTAGACTTTTCTACCTTTCAAAAATGAGTTTTTGTGTTGTTTTTTGAAACTGGCAACATGTTCTGATAAGCGAAGTGGAGGACCAGTTACGAGTACTTTTTTTGGTAAGCTTTTCTTTTTTAGCAAAAACCAAAACTCTGCAGGCGCATTTCCCTTCCAGTTCCAACCACACTTGCGTATACTGAACTCACAAAGAGAATTTTGTAGAAAATCAAACACTTTTAACAGTTTTGTTCCAACAACATCTTGAGTTCCATCAAGCGGAATTGCAGAAACGCGAATAAGAACCCCTTTTCCGCTACGCTTTTGAAGTGCGGTAGGGTCTGTTTTTCTCTCATCAAAACAAGAAAAATCCGGAGCTTTCAAAAACGCATTTGCAGAAGAAATTAGACTCTGAAACTTTTCAGCACTCAACGCAGCTGCGGCATTACGAAGAGGCTGCATTGGATCAACAAGTACGAGAGGTCCTTGAGTCTTGGATGTGTTAAGTACAAGCAATGCTTTTCCTTTATGCACATTCTTAGGATCAAGAACCACCTTCTCCTTTCCTGACCATTTACTCATTGCTTTTATCAACTTCATAAAACCACCGTACTTAATAACGAGCAAATCGGCAACATGACCAGAAATCCCTCGAACATAACTCTCAGCACCATACACTCCATTTGCCTTACAAAACTTTTTGAACAATCTAATATCCTCTTTTAACTTGCGGCCCTCCCTATTCACCCAGCTTACATGATCAACAGAATAGTCTGTGCTGTTCTGCATGACACTTCCTTTTTTTCTTTTTACAACAGGAACAATCTCGTAATTAATGTCACCTTTCACTTGAAAATAATCTCGCGAACCATGCAGTCGAATGGGATTCCAATCCTTTAGTGATTTTTCAAGCACGTCGCTCATTCCTTCAAACTCTTTATCAAATACTACAAATACATCAACATCATAATCGCCCACAAGCCACGTATCTTTCGCATAACTGCCACCTAAAACAGCAACAGCGTTTACCGTCTTTAGATTTTTATTCAAATCAGTAAGAAAACAAGAAACTCGAGAAAGAACGTCGGCACGCGTTTTTTCATCTGGCTTCACACGATTTACAATTTCCGCCAATATCTTTTTTATCACGTATTCACATTTCTGAATACACTATAAAAAACTTTGGAACATTTAACATTCACGAGTTCACTCATCTGCGAACTCCATCACTCAGTAAATGTAATTACGAACGCCACGAGTGATTGAATTATGAGATTCCACTGTGAACCTAACGTGAATTGCGGAATCTTTAGAAACATTAATATATCCTCTCTCTCGTCGTATTGCTATAAAAAAGGGGTTTACGTGCAGCTAGATATCATCATTATTGCGGCAGTAGCAATCATTTGTGCATACGTTGGACGCTTCTTTAAAATTTCACTTCCGCTTGTTATGCTACTAACTGGAATTGGTTTGCAACTTGGAGGAGTTGCGAACGTGCCAGAACTTATCTTGTTTCTGCTAGGAACATTCTGTCTAGTCTTTGCAGCATTAGACCATAGCGTACAGCATCCCCCTCGGCTCGTAGCCGCATCACTTTATTTGCTTCTCACAAGGATCGGGTTTCTCTTTGTCACAGTACCGTTAATTTTTTTATTTCTTGGTTATCCAGTTGCAATTGCAGTTCTTCTCTCGCTAATTAGCATAGCAATCGTACCTTCCACTACATCTGACATTCTACTTCGAGACACAACAATTACAAGTGGAATACTTTCAGTAGTCTTGCCTGTTGCGCTACTCGCAGGAGCAGAAGCAGCCGCAGACATTATCGGTTCAATGATTGGAATTGTCGCAGCAGTAGGCACGGGAATTGTTGTTGGGCTTCTTTTCTTTCGAATCATACGATACGGAGTTGCATGGGAACGCTGGCTTTTGTTTCTTGCAGGAATGATAACGTACTTCATTGGAAGTTATTTCTCTTCCGCAGCAGGCATACTTGGAGTAGTCACGCTTGCAATACTTTCCAGTAAAATTCATGTTCCTTACAAATTTGTCCACACTCCACAAATTTCAAGAACAGTAACCACGATCACATATCTACTTCTTGGACTACTCACTCCAATAAGTATAACAGGACTACTACTTGGAATTATTCTTGCAGTTCTCACAATATTCTCCATATACGCAAGCTACAGAACAATTCGTATGACAGATAAGCAACGCATACGAAACAGCATTAATAGCACACCATCACTTCCCGGCGCAGCAACAGTTTTAGCACTCATTACCTACTTACCGTCGATTGGAGTAGTTCTTGCCCCCGCAACAATTGCGTTTGGAATTATGTTCCTCTCGCACACAATCGTTGAATCGAGCAGAAAAAAATGAATATAACTAACGTTTTGTACAGCAACTAGTCACTGTGATTCTTGCCTCTTTTATTGCACTAGAATTTCCCGAGAGACTCGCCAAGCAAACGATGCCTTGCATGCTTTATTAGGAGATCAAGAGATTCCACACTCGCGTGCGTTCTATGATTGTACAAGCAGGCAAGCCGACCAAGCATCACGTTTAGCCACTTCGGATTTCCCACAACTGCAGTCCTTTTCTTTTGTACTGCATGCAAAAAACTAGTAATTGAATCTGCTTTAGCACATGTAACTACACTTCCGAGCTCGCGCGCAGTATGTGAATCACTACCGCCCACAATTGCTTTTCCTAACATCTTATTCCACTCAATTGCAGCAACATTTGCATTGCGCGATTGTTGAGCATTAAGAACTTCAATTGCGTCAATGTCCTCAAGCAAACGCATCGCCTTTTGCCGTTCAAGAAACGACGGCAGGTTCTTCCATGCAACACAAAACGGATGAGGCACTGCAACAACACAACGAAACGAACGAGACAACTCACACATTTGCCTCAAATGAATATTGGTTCTACCATGAGGATCTGATCTCAAATTTCCATTTACAACACGAGACCAAAAAGACTCAAGATCTTGTTGTTTGAAAAAATAAAATAACATGTCAGGACCTTCAAAACTATTAAACTCCATGCCAGGAATAATTACGACGTCTTTATTCAGAGATGCTTCTTTTGATCCACGAAATTCATTATGATCAGTGATTGCAACACCAAACCCTCCGTTTCTTGCACGCTTCACTACATCATTCACAGTTGCACTTCCATCAGAATAATTTGTGTGTGTATGCAAGTCAAAACACAACCACCCATTTTTTTGAAGAACATCACAATTAGGTGTCTCCCACGTTATTGTACCATATTTCAATTTTAGAGGCATATATTCCTTGCAACTCAAAAAGACATATAAATGTTATGAGAACACTCCCTTGAATCAAAACCAGAGAACCCAGCAGTTCGACCATAGCGAAATAAAAAAATGAAACGATCAACTTTGAAACCAAAAATTCTGCTTATTGGCGCAGCAGGATTTCTTGGTACGTACATTCTTAAGAACCTTTTGCACAGTAAGTATGATGTTACTTGCCTCATTCACAACAAACCACTTGATGACGTCCCATTATTTAAATCAGTTAAGATAGTAAATGGAAGCGTCATGGATGCAAAACTTATGCATCAGCTAGTTAGAAATGCAGATGTCATCATACACTCTGCACGAGCACAAACACAGTCCGACACACCAAATCATGCGGTCACAGTGCAAGGAATTCAAAATATTATTACTCCCGCGCATAACAACTGGCAGAACAATAATTATGAAAAAAGAATGCAGAACTCGCCAAAGCACATCATTTTTATTAGTAGCGTCGCAGCAGCAAAGAAAAACATTGACGCATATGCACGAACAAAAAAAATCGCAGAAAAACTTCTTCAAGAATCAAATCTGCGAGTTACTGTCTTGCGACCAAATTTTATTTTTGGAAAAAATGCACCCGGATTTGGCAGAATGTTAAGATCAATTCTATCTTTTCCTTTCGTATTCGTACTTGGAAATGGAAAAACACTCTTGCAACCAATCTATGCGGGAGACGTTGCTCTTGCAGTTGAAGCAGCGATTATGCACCCTCCCAAGCATAAAAAACCTTTTTTGTTACTCGATGTTGCAGGGAAAAAACCCATAACGTACGATGCGTTTATTCGAAAACTCATGACTGCATTTGGGATGCGAAAATCCATTGTACATGTGCCTGTTCATCTTGTAATACTTCTAACTCGCGCACTTGCACAATTCACAAATTCACTTCCTTTTGATGCAACTACAGTCAAAAGCTTTGTTGAAAATGCGACTGCAGAAACTAAAGAATTAGAAAAAAGACTTCACATGAAGGTACAATCCTATGAAAAACAAATCAAAAAACTACTTGCAGAACTTCGTTGATTATGCAAGAAGAAAAAAAGATCGCATTGTCCTACCATTTGCAAGGTGGTTGATCTACCATAATATCTCCGCAAATCACATCAGTATTCTAGGAGGAATCGTTGGTTTATTTGCAATCATTGGATTACGACAATCAACTGCGCTGTTTCTAATTCTTGCATTCACGTCGCGAATTATTGATTTGATTGATGGAACAGTTGCGCGAGAAACACAGCAACTAAATTGGTGGATAGACCCTCTTGTTGATAGAACAGTTGGTGGAACATATATTTTCACGTTTGCAATTATTTCAGGAGAGCCACTTCTTTTTATCGCAGGAATTGCGTACGTTCTTTTTAGTATAATCCGCTTTGCATTAAAGATTCCAACAATGTTATTCCCTGAGGATGTACTTATATTTCTGTATTTTTTTGGTTTTTTTTCAACTGTGGGAATTCTCATTCTCATTTGCAGCGTATGGAATTTGAAAGAAACAATTATATACGCCATTAACTGAACAAAAGAATAAGCGAACTACAAAAATAAATCGCAGGAAGCTAATAAAATTAAAATGGCAAACGTGAAAACCGAATGAATCTTGCAATTTCAGTTACAACAATTCGACTCATTCTTGGAATTATTGCAGCAATACTTGTTGGAACAAATCACCCCCTCCTCGTTGCAATACTCATCACACTTGCATTTCTCCTTGACATTGCAGATGGAAAAATCGCACGAGCACGAGGAGAAACAACAACATTCGGCGTCTATTATGACATACTTGCAGACAAAATAATCATTGTCGGATTGCTACTCGTACTTGGGTATGAAGACTACATTTCGTTTTACATTGGACTTTTGCTGTTTATCAGAGAATACATGATTGATAGCATCCGAACAGTTGCAATAAGCCAAGGAACAGTAATCTCAGCAAACTGGCAAAGCAAACTCAAAGGAGCCATGTTCATGCTTGCCATACTTGGAATTGTGTGGGCGCAAGTGATTAACACTCCAGAATTAACTTATGCAAGCAATATATTAGGATGGATTGCGCTTGTATTCTCGTACGTCACTTTGCTAGTTTTTTTTGTGAAGAACTCGCAGTTGATACGGCAAGCAGCGCTGTTGAAAAAATAGGGGATAGAGGTTTAATCAAATGGTTGAAGATGAATACGTGTTGCTCGTCAAACCATACAAACTATTTTCTCAACAAACAGCTGCATTCACGGGAATTTCTAAGAATGCTTCTCGTTCTGCGATACTCTTTGATAAAACAGAAACGTCTCAGATTGAACCCGCACTTCAAGCACTTCGTGAATTCATTGATGTTGCAAGGCAAAAAGCAAAGGAATTGCAGTCTGAAAATCAGGATTGTAGTTCAAAAATTATGGCGTTAATTAACCAAATTCCATCGCCGGAAATTGAAACATTATGCTGGTTGCTAATGCAGAATAATACTGCAAAAATAATTCCTTTGAAAAAAGCAACAAGTACAGCACTTGTAAAAATGGATGAAATACTTACGCGTATTCACGACGCGCACCCACCTCTTATTGTTAGGCAAAGTAACTCTCCATTTTACGTTTTCTTTCATCGATGCAACGACAAAGACACAGTTCAGGAATTTCAACGTACGATAACACAATTACCTAAAACAGTGGATGGTCGAAAAATGGAATATTCTGTTGAAACAGACTTTTTCTGGATTGAACATGAAAGTAATCGCATTGATCGAAAGATGTCACTTTTTTTTGGTCATGCAATAAACGGGCTAATTCCATGGAAGAAATGGATGCTGTATAGAATGAAAGATGGACCTGGACTTCTTCGCTCGGAATGGCTTCTCTCCCAATTACGAGGAAAACCAATTCTTATTGATATAAAAGCAGGATGGGGCAATGATGCACGGGCACTCAACCAGTTAGCAACATTGTTGAAAAATTATGGAATGGCAGGCAACGTGTTCTTCACAGGATTTAGTTTGTGGCCACTAGAATATCTAAAAGAACAACTTCCAACTGCAACTACCTTGATCAATTTCAAAGGATTCGGAAATCATTTATTTGTATTTCCTTTTACAACACCGTGGAAAACATTCACTCGCTTTGGACTTGTGCAATCTCTTCGCAACTTGCCATTTGTTGATGGACTCTCACGATGGAGGTTCAGAAATTTGGGAGAAACTACTGCAGAAGTTCAACGAACCGCGAGACAAAAAAAATTATGCTACATTGATCATGTGAATACAAAAGAGCAATTTTTCGATGCGTTACAAGCAGGAGCTATTGGAGTTGGACTCTCAAAAGACATTTCACCTCAAATGGTTGAGAGTTGGCTGGTTGAATGAGCGTTTACGTGTCAAGACAGATCATATTATTGACTTCCTTGTTTGAATTGCTACGCGAGTTCAAGTGTTTCTGAAGTTTTATATACCTCGGTGCAGCAAACAAGAACATGATCCGCCAACCTATCGTCACAATACTTGGGCATGTCGACCACGGAAAGACAAGCATTCTTGATAGAATTCGAGGAAGTGGAGTTGCTCGTTTCGAAGCAGGAGGAATTACACAAGCAATTGGCGCTTCAATTCTGCCACTTGCAACAATCAAAGCAATCTGCGGCAAACTACTTGATGCACTCAAATTCACAGTTTCAATTCCCGGTCTTCTCTTTATTGATACGCCAGGCCATGCGGCATTTACAAATTTAAGAAGACGCGGGGGAAATCTTGCTGACCTCTCCATACTTGTAGTGGATATCAATGAAGGATTCATGCCACAAACAGAAGAAAGCATCCAAATTCTCAAAAACTACAAAACACCCTTTGTTGTAGCAGCAAACAAATTAGACCTGATTGATCATTGGAAAACTCGACTCGAAGGTCCACTTGCAAAAAGCATCACAGATCAAGATGCAACTTGCATTCGTTCATTTGAAACTAAACTCTACGAACTTGTTGCAAAACTCGAGAGTATGGGCATACATTCAGAACGCTTTGATCGAGTGGATGACTTCGCAAAACAAGTAGCGATAGTTCCACTTAGCGCAAAAACAGGAGAAGGAATACCTGAATTACTCCTCATGCTCATGGGTTTAAGTCAAAAATATCTCTCGACAGAATTACAAATAGAAGAAACAGGCCAAGCAAAAGGAACAGTGCTTGAAGTCAAAGAAGAAAAAGGACTAGGCAAAGTAATGGATGTCATAATTTACGATGGAACACTACACACAGGAGACACAATAGTAATTGGCGGCATAGAACAGCCAGTTGTTGCAAAAATAAAAACCCTTCTTGTACCTGCACCACTTGCAGAAATGCGAGAGAGAAAAACACGATTTCAACGAGTTACGACTGTCATTGCGGCAACAGGAGTTCGCATTTGCGTTGCGAACCCAGAAGATATCATTGCAGGAGTGCCACTTCTATCAGTAAGGAACTCTACAACTGACGCGAATTCTTTCTCCAAAGAAC
>JAHFPE010000076.1 GCA_023261345.1 Candidatus Woesearchaeota archaeon | reverse complement strand
TAAAGGAAATTCGTAATTCATCCAAAGCAGAATCTATAATGTTTTCGACTTCTCCAGGAGACTCTTCAATATCAGAATACATCCAGAGACGTAAATAATCGCGCGCGATTTTCCTCTCCACATGTATATCTCCGGTATTTCGCGCAAGAACAGCACGGACATACCTGCACAAAACTTTACTCAGATCTGGTTGCTCAGAGTAATACACTTTCGTCGTCAATTCGTCGTTTGAAAGAAAATCGCTAAGTGCATGTTCAATACTTCTATCAGTTGTCTTGCTATAATCTAACAGCTCTAATTGCGAAAATACTGCTTTGATACCCTCTTCAGGGTCATCAGAATCGAAAAAGCTGCGAAGAAGTGAAACATACGTTTTTTTCATATTGTCGTCAGACAAATGGTATGGTTCAGAAGATACACTAAACATACTTTTTCCTTCCTGCACTTCTTTGAGAGTCATTTCTCTTATTTTTTCAGGATCACTAGTTTGATAGTGCTCTCTAACCTCTTTTTTACATAAACAATCTTCTATTACTGCTGCTGCGGAATATACAGTTTCCCAGGTTGTTGCTTTAGGAATCACATCTGACAATTCAGATAGTAAAGATTCATACACAGTACGAAGACGAACAACTTCCCAGGCATGTTGAGTTCCACAGTCAAGTTCTGTTTTCATATTAACAACTGCTTCGAGTAACGAACGATCAACCATTTTGCGAAATAGTCTCTAGGTATTTAGAAAGCTTACTATTTACGTGAAATCTTACTCTCCATCGCCTAATTTATCTTCAGAAAGTTCGTAAGGCGCTGCGTTTACGCATCTTCTAACGAGCTTATCGAGACTTAATTCTGGAATAGGAGATTCTGGTTTTTTGAGCGAAGAATCGTTGGGTACGTCAATTTCAGGCACTCTAACTTCTGATACTCCGGCAGCAGATCCTGCACGGTAATTCGTCTGCTCTAACGCTCGCGTATAATTTGGCATAGATAATCACCTCAACAGTTTCCTCCAACCATTGCACTAGTATATTAATCGTTTGACACATTTAACCTTCTGAAGTAACCATGTGCAGTTCGCGATTGCATACAGCAGAATGTCATGACGCGGATACTTTTACTAGAATCTCAAACGCCAGTTGAGTCAGTAATTCTCGGACTGCATTTTGTCATTAACGGATCGTGCAGGTCGTACTCAATTGTTTGAAACCCCCAGCGATCAGTATTTGGTACATTATATCTTAAGAGATGCCAGTTCGCAATGAGTAGCGTGCATTTCTCTTTTATCTCTTCCATGATTCTTGTACGTAGTGCTGCACGGGTGTCAGATGGAGGAGTTTGCATTGCAATCTTTACATCTTCTCCTCGCACAAATGAACTACAAAAACCAGCACGAACCGCTTCAGCATACAATCCGTTTGCGCCAACGAGATGGTACTCACTTGCGGCAAGCTTCACACTCTCGTCTGTCAGAGGTTTCTTTTCACTCTTCGCAAACGCATCTAGTAATAAATACTTCGTTATCCAATCAACCTTTCCAATCAATGCTTCAGGATTTCTCTCTAAACAATCAAGAGTAAACTCCCATTCTCGCAACACGCATCTTGTCACACTATCCTCCAAATCAGAGTGTTTTGCAAAAAAATCGTTGGCAAGAGATAAATACGCTTTTTGAATGTTAAGACCAATTGCAGAATTTATTGCTGAACCATTCTTCATTACCGCATCTGCTTCATTACTAATTCCGTGTAATAAATTAATGCAATCAGTACGCACAAATGAAGAAGAGACAAACCCATGTTCGATCATTGTTGTAACAATCCACGCAGTTCCAACTTTGAGAAATGTAGCATAGTCTGCCATATTTGCATCACCAAGAACAACATGCAAACGAATGCCGTTTGAAGAAAAACGTTCATCATCTTTCGAACTGTAGATGCAACCTGATGTTGGACTACTAGGGAAAAAATTTTGAGTAGTTCTAGCACGTTGCGATATCTCTAATTTATCAGTTAGACAACCTGCGCCAGCAAACAAAATTCGTGAAACCAAAAAAGGAGTCATGTATAAGTTTACGTACTGAGGTAACCACTCTCGTCCACGATGGAGAGAATCTTTAAGTAAAAAATAATTCTCATGGCATCCTCTCGTAGCGCCCCATGAATCAATACTTGATTTTATGACGAGCCCGCCATTTCGTCTTGCAATTTCATCAAGTATTTGAGTCGCAGCAGCATCATAGACAGCCACGTCATACGGATTTGAACACTCAGGAAGAGCAAGTTCTAAATGTCGGGTATTATCAATATAGGCTTGAACTCCATTTAACCAATACGCCCTGACTTTTTCTCTCGCAGTTTCAAATGTGAGAATATTCATGCTCGAGTCATCTCGAATGGATTCAAGCAAAGCGTAATTACTAGAAATCGGGCTATGAAAAAGACGCAATGAACCTTTAACGAAACTCGCGATCTTCTCACTAACACTTCTCTTGTTTGTAGGAAACAAAATTCCGTATTCAGTTTCTAAACTGCAAATGCGCTTCATAAGAAGCTAATCATGAGGAAATTCTTAAATCTGATGAATTACGTTTTAGATGATTAAATCAGTAATTATTCAAGATGTACGGAGAATTATGGTAGATCAAGCAACACGTGGTTTGAGAAAAAGAACTCGTTGAAACTCTTGAAATTTTCCTCAGATTCACTCAATTAACAAATGACTCTTCTTTCTCACAGTCACTATTTGTGTGCCTTTAAGCCGCAACCGTCTCTTTAATCCAAGGTCTTGTGTGGCAACAACAGAATTTGTATTCGCTAAGCTTACTATCAGATCATCAACAATTCCTTGCTTGCTTGTCGTTATCACACTCACATTTTTTAGGCGTAGAATTGTTTTTACAAGTTTCACAAGTGCGGCAGACTTTCCACCACGAGCGGCAAAGTGCTCAAGTTCATCAAGAGTCTTATCCACGATGCTTAATTGTAAATTTTCTGGGTACAGCCGACTAAATTCGCTTGCGTAATCAATTCTGTTTTCTGCACAAAAAAGCAAAAAGTCAGTATCTAATATTGCGTTCAAACTTTCCTCCAAATCATGCTTTCTCCTGCTCTTTTTATCTCTTTCAACACTTAAGAGTTTGAATGTTCCATAAGCTTTAAAAATAACAGTGTTTTCTTGAGAGTAACAACAAAACATTGGGGGGATTCCTTTGAGACAACTAATAATTGCAAGCATTCTGGTTATGGCATTACTTGCCACAATAGTACAGGCACAAGTAGTACCTGTACAAATCAATGAAGTTCGCGTCGATCGAGTTACATTAATACCAAATGGCGTTAACAAACTCGATATTGACAAAGGACAAAGTGTTGAAGTCCAAATAGTTCTTGATGGAACAGGAAACAGCAATGATGTTGAAATTCAAGCATTCCTTTCAGGATATGAATACAACACTGTTGAGCCAATGAGTGCACGAACAGGAACATTCCAAATACAACCAAATGTTTCGTACATCAAAAGAATGCAATTATCCTTTCCCAAAGATGCAGATACTGATGACTACAAGCTTCGAATCATTGTTTCAGACAGAAATAACAGAGAACTCATCCAAAACTACAATCTACGTTTAGAAAGCAAACGACATGACATACAAATCAAAGAAGTCATTTTGTACCCTGATTCAAATGTTAAGTCAGGCACTGCATTACTAACCCGCGTTCGCCTCGAAAATTACGGACAGAACAAAGAACGCGACGTTCGAGTGCAAGCAAGCTTAGCTGACTTAGGAGTTAGCAGCACAGATTACATCAATGAAATCAGAGATGGCAGAGAAGAGGAAACAGAAGAAATGTACCTTAAATTGCCATGCGCAAAACCAGGACAATATTCGCTAAAAATTGATGTTTCCTATGACAATGGTCATGGAACACTTAGCGCAACACGAACAATAACACTCAGTGAAGGAGACTTGTGCAAACCTGCACCAGCGCCTGTAGTTGTAACACCAGCTGCTCAACCTGCACCAGTACCTGTTGTACAGCCAGCTCCGGTGCCAGCGCAAAACACACTTAGAAATGCACTCGAAGTCGTACTAATTGTACTCATTGGACTGCTGGTGATTGTTGGTCTTGTGATTGGCTTTAGCAGAATGCGACAAGAAGAGTAAATTAAACGTCGCTTCTTTTTTTTCTTTTTCAATTTTTTTTATTTCGATTATTAAGTTTATTTGAACACGTCTTTTCTTAATTCCTGAAGAAATTTATCATCATACTCTTCTACAGGTGCGCCCACAAGAAAATTACGTAATTCTCGTAAAGGAACTCGCACTATATCCGGAAGCAGTGCAGGAGCAATCATAAGGCAAGACCGCAATAACGCAAAGAAATACCTTGGACCATCAAGATGTTTCTTTAAAATACGTTTATGACACTTCCATTTCGTTCCATCATTAATATTCTTTTGAGTAAGTTTCTTTTCGTGCAGTCGGTATGCAACAGTTGGTACTGGAAGATAAAACGCAGACTTTTTTTCAGCACAAAGCCCTTGCGCAGTACTCAAACAGACATCCCAATCTTCAGAATCTCTCAATCGTTCATCAAACTTTTTTACATAATCACTAAAAAATCTGGCAGACCATAACAATGAGGGATAAGGAATATTTCTAACTTTTAATAAATGCGCGTAAAGTTCATTACCTGAAAATTGTCTACTGCGCAATAATCCACTAGAGTCGTTTCCAAAAACTGCTACATCCGAATAAACTACAGGATGCTCAGAAGTACATTCTGCAACACGCTTTGCAATACTCGAAGGATACAACACATCATCAGAATGAAGCACAGTTAGATATGCAGGATGAATGTTTTTTAGCGCATATTCAAGACCCATGTTTATTGCAGAACTCTGCCCTTCATTACGTTTGTGAAGTACAACGACTTGGTGCCTTGAAGAGGAAAAATCTTTGATTGGCACAGTGCTTCCGTCATCAACAACAATATGCCAAATAGAAG
>JAHFPE010000003.1 GCA_023261345.1 Candidatus Woesearchaeota archaeon | reverse complement strand
CCGGGTTCGATCCCCGGCAGTCGCCCTAAATGAATCAAGTTAGCAGAATACTCGACAATGAACTCGAAGTTCTCAAACAACAACACTTTTCCTGCGACAACCTTGCATGGATTCCTGGAGGGGGCTGCACTGATAAACCAAGACTAATGCTTCTGTTTATCAATCCAACAGCACGCAATATAAGCGCAGATCCCTTCTGGCAAGGTGTTCGGTATCCATGGATTGGAGTAACACATTTCTGGAAGTGGCTTGCAGGAACAGGACTATTGAATGAAAAACTGCTTACTAAAATGCAAGATCAGGGTTGGAGTTGCGAACTCGCAACAGAAATTCATGAATACCTCGTAACTAAAAGACTCTACATTACAAATATTGTAAAACGTACAGGTCAAGATGCGGAACTGCCGAACTCTAAACTACAAAACCTCTTTCTTCCAATTCTAAAAAAAGAGATAGCACTTGTAAAACCAGAAAAGATTATTGCCTTCGGACGTATTCCTTTTGAAAAACTAACTGGACAAAAAATCAAGCTAGCAGACGTCTACGATAAGGCAAAAATCACAGGTAATCTTCTAAGTTATTCCGTCATAGATATGAATGTGAGAGTTATTCCTTGCTACTTTCCAATGGGGCGTGGAAATCCAAAACGCGCAACTGAAATACTGAAATTACTTTGAACGATAAAACATCGTTTCGTTTGATCAAGAAATTGAAAAAGAACACAATTCGTGTAGGGTGCAACTTCAAATGGCGCGTCATTTGCGAGCGAATTTGCGAATTTTTAAGAAATCTTTATAAACCACTCCATAAGTTTATAGGATAACAGCCCGAGTCCAACACTGTTGGGCGTCGAATAAGGGTTAGGCTACATCTAGCTTAATTCTCGCTGGCTTACATTTCGAAAAACAAATGGCAGAAACAACCCCAATTGAAGTTAAAGAAATCAAGCATTTTGTTCGTATTGCAAATACTGATCTTACTGGAAAAAAAGCAGTCTTGTACGCACTTCAAGGCATAAAAGGAATAGGAGTTGGACTTGCGAGCGCAATTTGCAAAGTAACAAAAATTAATCCTAACACCAAAATTGGAGAACTACCTGAGGCACAAGTTGCCTTGCTTGATAAAGCTGTAAAATCACCAGGCGGCCACAACATTCCACCATGGATGCTCAATCGCCAACATGATTATGAAACAGGAACAAACAAACATTTAATCACATCTGATCTTTCTTTTCAAATCGATAATGACATTAAACTCATGAAGAAAATAAAGTGTTACAAAGGCATACGTCATATTCTTGGACAACCAGTTCGAGGACAACGCACACGAAGCAACTTCCGCAAGAACAAAGGAAAAGTCATGGGAGTCAAAAGCTCTGCAGGCGCAAAGAAAGGAGGAAAGACCTAAATGGGTGATCCTCGTTCAATTGGAAAAAAGTATTCAAAGCCATTACATCCTTGGAGAGCAGAACGCATAAGTTCCGAAAAAAAGCTCGTCACAGAATTCGGATTGAAAAATAAGACTGAAATTTGGAGATTACAAAGCAAACTCAAAACATTCATTGCAAAAGCAAGACAACTCATTGCAGCAATCGGACCACAAGCAGACAAAGAGAGAACACAATTACTCTCGCGCCTAGCACGTATGGGACTCATTGCACCAAACGCAGGACTTGATGATGTTCTTGGACTAAAACTTCCTGATTTTTTGAACAGACGATTGCAAACAGTACTTGTTAAAAAGGGACTTGCTCGAACACCAGGACAAGCAAGGCAGCTCATCAATCACGAACACATCACAGTATCAGGAAAAACAGTTTCTTCACCTAGTTATTTGGTTAGTTTGAGTGATGAAACAGCAATTGCATTCGTGCCAGGAAGCAACTTTGCAAATCCAGAACATGTTGAACGAATCAGCACAACAACTCGCGCAAAACAGGTGAAAGCATGAGATGGGGAATTTGTCACATTTATTCGTCATATAATGATACAATCATTCACATTACTGATGTGACTGGAACAGAAACAGTTGCAATCGCATCAGGCGGACAAATGGTAAAAGCAGATCGTCTTGAAAGCTCACCAACAGCAGCAATGATGGCTGCAAAAAAAGCAGCAGAAGTTGCCCTTGACAAAGGACTTCAAGGCATTCATGTTCGAGTTCGGGCGCCCGGAGGACAAAATGGACCAACAAATCCAGGGCCTGGCGCACAAGCAGCAGTACGAGCACTATCTCGAATGGGTCTAAGAATTGGACTTATCGAGGATGTCACACCAATTCCACACGGTGGTTGCAGAAAGAAAGGAGGTAAGCGCGGAAGGCGCGTGTAAAGCATGAAAGCAGAAGTAATTCGCACATACGAGAATGGAAAAGTCACGATCCAACTAGACGCCACGCCTGCAATTGCAAATGTATTACGACGAGCAGTCTTTGATCTTGTTCCAACAATGGCAATTGAAGATCTTGAATTAACAAAAAATTCATCCATCATGTACGATGAAATGATAGGGCACAGAGTGGGATTACTACCTCTGACAACAGACCTTAAGTCATACAACCTCATCTCAGAATGCTCATGTGAAGGAGCAGGCTGCAGCAAGTGCACACTTAAACTAACACTCAAAGCAAAGGGACCAGAAACAGTGCACGCAGAAGAAATCAAAAGCAAAGACCCAAAAGTAAAACCAGTCTATCCAAAAACGCCAATCACAAAACTTCTCAAAGGCCAAGAACTTGAGTTTGAAGCAACAGCAATACTCGGACGTGGCAGCCAGCACGCAAAATTCTGCCCTGGCCTTGCATGGTATTCCTACAAACCAAAAATCACAATCACAAACGAAAAACTCGACGCTGCAACACTTCAAAAATACCCACCTCAAGTTGTGAGCAACGGCAAGATAGACAAAAAATTAATTGAAGAACACAATCTTGTTGATGCAGTAGATGGCATTAGTGATGCAGTCACAATAGAGTACGATCCAACATGTATGCTGCTCAGCGTAGAACCTTGGGGACAGCTTAGTGCAAAAGAAATCCTCCTCTCTGCGATAGACGAACTGCAATCGCTCCTCAAAAAGTTCGAAAGTGCGATGGAAAAACCCGTAGAAGCACAGGAACAAAAGGAGTAATGAAGCAATGATATCCCAAGAAAAAAGTTTACGAATCTGCGGGGGTGGCAGAGCCTGGTCAAATGCGCTAGGTTGAGGGCCTAGTCCCTTAGTGGGTGCGAGGGTTCGAATCCCTTCCCCCGCATCAGATATCAACACAATGAAACAACGAGAAATCACGGAACAACCATGAAACGAACAGGCCCCTCAAATCCGGAATTGCAACAGCTCATTCAGCTACTTCGAAAAGAATCCTCCATACAAAAAGCACCAGTTTGGAGAGTTATCGCAGATGGTCTTAATATGCCAACACGCAAACGAACTGAAGTGAATCTCAGCAGTATCAACAGAAGCACACAACCAAACGAAGTCATTGTAGTACCCGGTAAAGTACTTGGCGCAGGAGCACTTGATCATGGAGTTAAAGTTGCGGCATTCAGCTTTAGCAATGGAGCACGCGAACGCATCATTGCAGTCAAAGGAACCTGCCTTAACATCGCAGACCTCGTCAAACAAAACCCAAAAGGAACAAATGTGAGGATCATCGCATGACAACAATAACAATAGATGCAACAGGAACAATCGTAGGACGAATGGCAAGCCATATCGCAAAACAAGCACTCCTCGGACACAAAGTCAACGTCATTAATTCAGAAAAAGCGATCATTACCGGAAGCAAAGCAAATGTTGAAGAACACTACTGGAAACTTCATGCTGACATTGGTCAGCAAGCATACGGACCATTCATTCCAAAAATGCCAGATCGATTTGTACGCAGAATAATTCGAGGAATGCTACCACGTAGGAAAGCACGAGGGCTTGAAGCATTCCACAGAGTTATGTGCTACATTGGCGTACCAGTTGATTTTGCAAACATCAAAGCAGAAAAACTAACTTGGGCAACGCAACCAAAAACAACAAAAGTACAAACAATTGGAGACATATGCAAGACACTCGGGTGGAAAGGATGAATGCAATTCACGCAAGCGGAAGAAGAAAACGCGCAGTAGCACGAGCAACATTACTCTCTGGAAATGGAGTTGTCAGAATAAACTCACATTTACTTCAATGGTACGAACCAGAACTCTACAGACACAAACTTGAAGAACCTTTCCTTCTTGCTGGAGAACTTGCAAAAAAAGTAGATGTAAGCGTTCGCGTACACGGCGGAGGCGCAGCATCACAAGCAGACGCTGCAAGACTTGCAATCGCAAGATGTCTTAGTACAGTTGAGTCCTCTCTTCAACAAACATTTTTGAAGTATGATAGAACACTCCTCGTAGCTGATGTACGAAGAAAAGAAACACACAAACCAAATTGTCATGGCAAAGCACGAGCAATGCGACAAAAGAGTTACAGATGATACTCAACAATAAAGGTGATGCACAATGATGATACCAATACGGTGCTGGACATGCTCAAAACCAATTGCACAGTGCTGGGAAGAATTCTGCGATCGACTTGCAAAAGGCGAAGATCGCAAAAAAATACTTGATGAATTAGGGCTTGAACGATACTGCTGCAGAGCAATATTCCTCGGACACATCGACCTCATTGACACTATTGGACAATTTAAGAAAGCGTAAGATTTTGCAGAGCATCGTAGTAAACTCGTAAATGTCTTTTCTTTTGGTTAAGCTTTTCTTTTACCCCAAAATAAGTGGTGAAAAAGTAAGTATTTACTTGCGTTATTCAGAAAATTATTGTGGTAAGTTGCGCATTTGATTTGCGAACAAAGAATCAGGTTGGCAACATTCTAACCAATTCCTCAAGCATATATGGAGGAGGTACGACGCCCACAGATAGCACATTACCTAATTTTTCGCTCATTAATCTAGCTGTCAGGCAAATCATCAAACGTGTTCTTTGCTCTACTTCTAATTGAATTTGGGGTGTCATGAGATACCCTTCCTTAGTAAAAGGCACTACAAAATGCAAATAACAAGTAGCTAGATCTCCTCTGGCATCCCGAATTTTCTCTTTAACACCAACTCTATAATAAAATCCAAATGTTTCATTTTCTTTCTTAAGTCGTGACCAATCACCTAACTTTGAAAACGCAGCCCTCTCTAAACTGCCAATTTCAAATGGAAGATCATCTGCGGGAAATTCAGTAAATTCATAATGCTCCTCTGAACTAGTGCCTGGAATGTTGTTCATGATACTTAACCATATCCTCAGTTATTTATAAATGTTGAATTTTTCACCCTATACAGCATCAGAAACTCACTTGGTTGCACAGCAGGAACTAACATTTTTTGCAATGTTTTACTTGGCGCAGCATTATTGATTACAAGCATGGAAAACAACGCAGCGTTAGGAGTTGCAGGGTCTTTTCTTGCAGTAACTCTTGCGAATGAAACGTTATTTTCTAAAAGATAATCTGCAAACTTTGCCTCAATAAGAATTGGTTGATTGTAGCTTGCGTCAGTAAGAACAAATTGTACATCATAATTTTTCAAAAGAGTTCTTATTGTTTCCTCATTTGTACCATACAACATTACTATCCCGTCGGCATAACGCTGTTCAACATCCACAAAATAATTCGCATGCGTCCTTCGAACAAAAACGCACTTTCTGCCAGACACTGCGTTCATTGCAAAACACACTTCGTCATTTGTCAAAACAACAGAGTTCACGTTCGTGTTTTTTTGAAGCCACTCTCCTAATGTAAGCCAGCTTTGCGTGTGAGGTGTGAGTTGCTCTCCATACTGCACCCATGGGTTCGCGTGCCACTCATTTACACGCTGATATGTAATGCCTGCAAACATGATGAGAAGAATCACAAGAGTAATCGCAGTTATCTTATCTGGCCTTATGTTCTTACTATACTTCATTATTGTTCCGGAAATGAATTTTATTCCAATAACTGTGAACAAAATTATAGGAATTACGATGCCAAACAAATGAGAAGGAAGAACCCACCGTCCTAACAAAGGCGCAGTAATGAAGTGATGCAATGGAGTGAGGGTTCCAGCAACAAACCAAACAAGTGGATACCGAGATTCTTTTCTTGAAAAACTCATTAATCCAAGAGCAATGCCAATAACTGCGAGTACACTTAGCAAAAGCGTGAGTCTCGATGTTTTGTCGATGAGATTTGCGTACACAACATTCAACGCCCAACTAACTCCAAGATTCTCAATTGCAGGACCATTGTACTGAAACAGCAAATTTTTTGTTTGCGTGTGATACGTCCAAAGAATAGGACTGTAAAAGAACAACGAAACAACAAAACCAACACCTAGCATTGGCAAGTACATTTTTGCAGCAGCCGTTAGCGCGGATTTGCGCTCCTTCTTTCGTAATGTCTCAAATAGAATTGTAACAACAAACAGAGAAATTGCTGCCAAAAAATACGCGACATGACTTAACGCTGTAAGTCCCATGAATATCCCTGCAAGAATCTTATCTCGGAACCTTTCAGAATCTTCTGCTTTCAGCCAGAATGCAAACCAGAACGGAATCGTAATCATCCACGGCAAGAGATTTGGCGCACCGTCTGGAATACCGCGAACCATAAGCGACACAAGCATTGTTGCAATTGCCCAAATTTGCTTTTTGAACATCTGCTTACCAAGGAAATAGTATGCAAGTGAAGACAACAGAACAGTGAATAAACCAACATAAATTTCTGCAGTCATCAATGTTAATCCAACAAGAGAAAGTGCGATGAAAAGATAATTCCCTAGCCACGGATAAAATGCGTAATTATTCGTAAAATACGGATCAGTCCAAAAACCATTCTCAATGTAATTTAGCGCAAACCCATGATGACTGTACAAATCACCGCCATAAATTGGACCAGGAAGATGCTGTAGCTGATTGTATAAAGAAAACGCAACGAGGAGATAAACGAGAATAGCACACGTGCCTGCAATGAGAGGAAGACGACTTTCAGAGGATTTGGGTTGCTCATTCACTGCATTTGTTGATTCTGGTTTTTCTTGCAATAAATCGTCGTTTGAAGGGAAAAATACCTCGCCCTTGTTTGACGAGTCACTCTCAACAGCTTCCATAATATACTTCCCACGACAGAGACTTATAATGTTTATGCAAAATCCGCCAAAAACTTACCAGGAATTTACCCTTTTTCTAATTCCGCCTTAAGATTTTGCAACAGTTCATTAGTAAATGGATTCTTCAATTCTCCAGCTTCTTTCCATTCGGAATATTCCAGCTCAGTTTGTCCATCATTCAATTTTTTATATGTGTACCTTACGTGATAATTTTCTTCTAAATCAGACATGCTGAATATTTTATTCGGTTCTAATTCAATAACTTTGTAAAAATCCCATTCAGAATTTTTGCCACGATTTTGATACTGAGTTCCGACTTTTGGCGGAAATTCTTCTGCTATTTCTTCTTGTATTGAAGGGATCCATAAATGAGTTTTCTTGGGGTTTATGGTGAATTCAAAAACAACATCAATTGGCTTTATTGATAATAACTCTAATTCTATTTTCTCGCATAGTGAACGATGTATCTACTTCTTAATAAATTTTTGGTTATTTACGATTACTACTGCAATAGCACCTCCGATTGTTGCATATGCTAAAGTTTCCAAGAGAAAACGCCAGAGGACTAGTAATAAAAAAATACGCCTCTGGCGTTTTACCAACCATAGACTTTCCGGGGCACGATTTAATAAACTCAAATTTGCTTCACAAACGTAATTTCTTTCTCTTCAATTCTTCGCAACTTTCCTTCCTGCTGTTCTTCAATACTTTGTGCAACTAGCCCCGGAGTTCTTGCAATAATAAAAACCCCTCTTGCTTGAACTGGAGTAAAACCCATATCTAAAAGCAATGCCGCCATCAAGCCATCAACATTCAAACATATTTTCTTACTCTTCAAAGATTCAAGTGCCGATGCAACATCCATTGCGATTCCAAGAGATTTAGGTTGATAATGCTGTTCGTCACACAACGTAAGAATTTGCGTGACCCGCGGATCAGCATCTTTGTACACTGCATGACCAAAACCGTACAACGTTCTGTTTTTCTTTAGCGTTTGCCGAACGTAACTTTCAACAACAGCGTACTGATCACTTGTGTTCGAAACACACTTTAGTATCTCTTCAAACATGAGCATCGCTTGTTCGCCGGCACCACCATGTTTTTCTCCAAGTGCAAGAATTCCAGCAGCAACTGAACCATTCAACGGAGTTCCTGTTGATGCAACAAAACGACTCGTCATGCTGCTCGCAACGCCCATGCCATGATCAATACAGCTCACTAAAAGCGCATTGAAAATTGCAGATTCGGTTTCTTTAGGCATTCTGCCTGTTAATATAAGAAAAATTGAATTGCTAAATGTTGACTGACTGATTAATTCAGAAAGTTTCACTCCTCGAATAATCATGTCAGTTTCTGTAAGTGCGCTAATACCTGTTTTGAATTCCATGTTGTTCCTCCAAGACTCAGCAGTTCGCGCTACGCTCACAGCTGAATCTTTACCTACTCTCGTTTTGCTTTAATCCTCACGAGTTCTCTATTGACTAGATCGGGAATTTCGTGATGATATCTTGCAATAATTGCACCAGCATCCGCGAGCGCCTTTTTTTTATTCTCTGAAGTTCCGGTGTTATTTTCAATAATTGCTCCAGCATGACCGAACGCAAGTTCGCGAGGAATGCTCTCTGCAAACCTGCCACAAACTAGCGCAATAACTGGCTTTGTAATCTTTCTTTGCTTTATTAATTCTGCAGCTTGCTCTTCATACATTCCCCCAATCTCGCCAATAATGACAATAACGTCAGTATCATCATCAGTCTCAAATAACAACAACGCATCAGCAATCGTTGTACCAATGAGTGCGTCTCCACCAATTCCAATAACTGTACTTTGACCAAGCGCTTGCCTACTAAGAAGTGCAGCTGTTTCAGAACATAACCCTCCACTTTTTGAAATTATTCCAACTCTTCCTGGAGTGAATGCTTTCTTTTCTCTATTGCTTGCAATACTGCCAATCTTTGCTTTTCCAACAGTAATTATACCCACACTCGAAGGACCAATAACTCTACAATTATGTTCCTTTGCCATTGCAAGAATCTTACAACTGTCCTTGATCGGAACATTCTCAGTAATAATAACAACGAGCGAGATGTTGTGCACTATAGCTTCCGTCGCAGCATCAAGAGTCATAAGAGGAGGAACGTACAGAACCGCTGCATTAATTTTAGGATCAAACGCAAGCGCTTCAGACAAACTATCAAACACCTTTTTAACTTCAATTTCTGTCCCGCCCTTGCCTGGCGTGATGCCACATGAGACTTGTGTTCCGTATTCAATCATCTCTTTAGTCGCTCGGCTGCCTTCCTTACCAGTAATTCCGAACACGACACAACGCGTGTTCGCATCAAGCAAAACTGTCATGCTGAACTCCTAAATTTTGCAGCATTTTGAACAATTTGCTGTACAGCAGTTGTCATTGGTGTAGTCTCATCATATAACGTAAGATTAAGACCAATTTCTTTTCCAACAGAACGAAGCATATCAAACGCTTCAACATCACGGGGACCTGCTCTACGAACAACAATTGGATATTTAGGAAGAACAGGAAGCGATTTAACACCATCAATAAAACCACAAAGAGTTTCATAAATATCAGTAAAGTTTGCAGTACCACCAATCACAAGACAACCATGAAGGTTTGGTTTTAAAAGAGTTAGCTTCGTTAATTTTGCAACCTTTTCACGAGATGGATTGCCACTATATTCAGTATAATTTGCTGGAGTCCCACCTGCCTCAAGAAGCGCATCCATACAAACAAGCGATGCGCCACCACCTGATGCAAGAACAGCAATATCACCTTCCAAATCAACAAATGTTTTGCCTGCAACACCACGATAATCACTCTGATCAATTCTGCGCGCCTCAATTTCGCGCTCATTCAAAAAACTAATTTCCTCATGTTCAGTTGCATCTCCTAAGAATTCTTGCCGTGCAGCAGCGTTGCTATCAATTTCTATTTTTGCATCACCAGCAACAAGCTGTCCAGAAGATGTTTTGATAATCGGATTAATTTCAAGAGTTCTACAATCACTCTCGATAAAACAATTGTATGCGCTGCGAACAAACGCGCTAACTTGCGCGAGTTCCGTGCCAGAAAAGCCAGCTCTCTTCACCAACTCTCTTGAAAGAAATGACGCTAGACCGGTTGTGATTGAAACAGCTTGTGTTGCAGGAGGAAGTTTTTTTGATTTCATCTCAATTCCACTTCCTCCTGTTTTTGAAAGAAGAATAACTGGACCCTTTGCCGAGGCATCATATCGAATTGCAAGAAAATACTCCTCCACAACCTCGAGTTTCTTCTCAATTAAAAGAGAACTCACTGGAACATTATTAAAAACTCGCTTATACATTTCATCAATAATAACAAGACTCTTCTCAAAATCATTCGCTTCTGCAATGAGCCCTTTTTCTTTTCTATTTGTCCCAAGTACTTGTCCTTTAATCATTACCTGTTTGTGCTCCAATAAAAACTCGCGATACTTGTCTTTATGATACGAAAGATTCACGTAGTTCTTGTTATTCACAAGAATACTTGGCGGTATCTTAATGCCAAAACTTGCAAGCAATTCTTTACCTTTATACTCAAGGAGTTTCATAGCACGTACTTGTCGAGGAGGGCTTTTAAAGGTAGTGGATGCGACATGCACGATGCGTTCAAGCAACAGCAACTAATACTGCACTCATTTTCTTTCTCCAAATAAATCTTACATTGGTAAAACCTACCGCGTTCATTACTCGTTCGGCATCTTCTTCTTTCATAATTATATCTGGACGAGCATCATATTCTTCATGCCTTGTCCATGCAGCAAGTAAATCTTCTCTTTTTGCAGCTAAAAAAACTTCTTTGTACTTCCCAATTTGCCACTCCATACTTTCGATAAACTTTGCAGGATCTTGAAGCGCATACTTATCACCATTGACAAAAAGCCCTTCATCACGAAGACAACGTCTAATTTCCGAAAGCACATTTGTTCGATATGAATTTTCAAAATTATGAAGCGTATTCGCGGTTACAACCGCATCAAATGATTTAGGTGTGCAAGTGCTAAGATACTCAAGACAGTCTCGCTCAACAAGTCTCACTCTTCCCGAGGTAATGTACTCATCCAGATTTTTACGCGATTGCTCGAGCATAATTGGTTCACTATCAATTGCAGTAATGGATAATCTCGAATCCTGTAACAACTCACGTGTCGTGAGTCCAGTTCCTACACCAATCTCAAGAACAGAAACAGAAGTTCTTGCAAACGTATGCTCAGCAACAGCCTTGGCGATAACACTCTGCATTTCCTGATGATGAGAAACTGTTCTCACAAGAAGATCATAATCTTGACTTACGATCCCCTGAAATCTTTTTTTCATAATGAAAATAGCACGTGGTTTATTATAAAGATTGTTCAGTTTATGTCTAGACGTATTTTACTTTATTCACCGCACTCTTATAAAAAAGATGTACTACTTTTTGTGCCTCTTTCGCATCAGAACAATGCAACGTAGGATCTGTACCCGATATGAAATCAGCAAACGCAATTTGTTCAGCAGCAAACCCCGGTTTGTGTCTGTCACGCAAAGAAGTGCCAGTGTTGTGTTCGTACAACGTTCTCGTTGTCTTTCCTTGAGTTATCTCGCAGGACCGAAAGCCATGTACAGCGATTCTGCCTTCAGTTCCAGTGATTTGAAAAACGTAATCTTCTTCTTCATGCCTTGTCCAGCGTAACGAGAATGGCACTCGCAAACCCATGTGTGACACCAACGTGCCAAAAGCATAATCCTCACACTCTCCGTTCAAGTTTGAATTGCCCATTTCTGCACCATCAACTCGTATGATTGAACCAACGTATCTATCTCCAAAGAAATTAACTCGATCAAACGTATGAATCCCATTTTCTAAGACAATACCACGACCAGAATGCGCTTTTCTCACGTACTGCATTGGAAAATCAGGAATACCAAAATGAATACGCTCTTGCATTCCTGTTAACACACCAATTTCTCCTTTCCTAAATGAATCATACGCTGCAACAAACTCGGGATGATACCTTCCAGTTAATCCAACCATAAAACGAATGTGCGCAGCTTTTAGTATTGTTTCTATTTCTTCTGCTTCATTCGCATTTACTCCCATTGGCTTCTCAAGAAGAAGACAAAAGCCACGCGATCCCTTTTTTCTTTGAAGATTCGCGATTTCTTTAATGTGTTCAAGATGAAGCTTTGTTGGAGTTGCAAGAATGATTGCATCAAGATCTGGAGCAATAGTATTCTCAATCTTCGTGACGCAGTGATAATTATCTTTAACTTTTAAGAGATTATCTGCATTTGAATCACACAAAACAGCAACATGAAAAGGACTGTCCTTTTCTTCAGCGACTTCACGATGCAATTGTCCTGCAAAACCATGACCTATAATTCCAAGAGAATATGTCATGAATGCAGAAATTTGGTGGACGCTTTTAAAGATAGCGCGAAATTAATCGAATACAAGTACGATTTTTTTTCTTTCACTTACTCGCGTCTGCACCTGTTTGTTTTCTGAGTACACTGATACCTGCGTGCGTTCCTGCAAATACGTGGATTTGAAGATCAGACTCAGTTAATGTGACTCTTTTCCCATGTCGCTCTGCTGATAGTGCGAGCATGTGCGCTGCAAGCTGTGCATGATAAGCAATTCCGACATTAGCTCGAGTTGGTGTATTATTTTCTATTGCTTCAATAAGAGTTTGCATGCCGTCGAGCATTGGCTCAAAATGAACTTTCGTACTTCCATTAGTTCCAAGTTCTTTAGGTATTTCTGTTGTTTCGTATGGATGCCTTGTTCCAACTGAAGCTCCAAAAATGTGTGAGTCTTGAACAATTTCATAACGCAAATCGAATGTGTTGTGCAGTAGCGTTAGACGCCCCTTGTCACCTAAAAACTCAATCTCAAATAAGTACAAATTATTGTTCGCTGTTCCTCTTCCACTGGGAGTAAAGAACACATCGACTTCTCCTTGCTCTCCTGAACTAGAATTCAAAGTACGATACTTAATTATTCCAGAAATGTTAGGATCGTCCTTTGTAGGGCGTCCCTCTTTATCAATGTTTGAAATCGCGGCAAATACACCGGTTGCTTCAATTGGTACTTCGAATATTTTTTGCAAATATGCTGTTGCGTGCGTAGCGTTTGCAAGAATGCCACCACAATAATTCACGCGAACAGTTTGTAATCTACCAAGCCCTCCATTACGAATAAACGTTGCAATCTTATCATGCGTGGAACACAAATTTCTCAAATAATTCACTTGAATTTTAGTTGACGGTTCTTCTTCTTTTCTATGCGTGGGCATGCATCTGATTTCTTCAAGTGACAACAATCTCTTAATGTATTCTAGAGATAAACTAATAGGTTTTTCACACCACACCGCTTTCACGTTGCTACGAATTGCGTAAGGTATGATCTCTGCGTTCGCAGTAGTACCTCCAGCAATGCAAACAATATCTGGTTTGTCATCAAATGCTTCATTGAATGTTGGATACCGCTTAACGTTCAATCGTTTTGACCAGTTGTCTGCAACCAAAGGAGCAGTATCTACAACCCCTTCCAGAGTCACTCCTGGCGTACCAAGTATTGCCTCGGCATAACTGTACTTGAAAGGAAAATTCAGATCCATATTCGCGCAACCCATCGGGCCACAGCCAATAATAACTGCTTTGTATGGCATACAAGGAATCAGAGTTAGAACTTCTTAAAGATTGCTCGAAACGTTTGCGAATTCGCTCTGGCACTGACTCACGCACATGAGAATGTTAGAACTACACAAGTTGTACTTCGTAATATAAGATTCCGCTAGGAGTGGAGCAAACATCAAATCTTACGCAAGTTTTAACGCAATCACTCCAGCGACCACAATACTAGCACCAATGAGTTGTTTCCAGGTAACCTTTTCTTTATACAACAACGAACTCGCACAGAGCGTAAGAAGAATACTTGCAGAACCAACTGCAGTTGCGTACCCGGGATTAGGCGCGTGTGTTGCTGCAAAAATACTTGCGGAATTCGCAATTGCGCCAACAACACCTGCAATCAATAGAACACTACTAAAGTATTTTTTTGTATTTTCCTTCTTGTTCCCTTTTATCAAGAGCATATACCTCGTGAAAATAAACACCAGAATTTGAGGCAGGCTAGCATACAACAAGAGCACATCACTAGAAAGAGAACTCCGGGTATTTACGAGAAGAATAAGGAGCCAATAGCCAGCACTCAAGAATGCAGCAAGAAACGCAAGTCCACTCCACCGGCTTGATCTTGATTTGTGATGAATAGTAAATATTCCCGCAATGACTAGCAATACTCCTGTGCCCCCCCATAAACTTACTTGAGCAGAAAGAAGAAAAACGCCAAAAATCAAAATGATAATTGATTGAGATGCGGCTACTGCAAGAGTTAGTCCCTGATTCGGACTTGTGTCAAACGAATACATAATACAAAGATTTGATACTGCTGCAAGAATTCCCGCCAAAAAAAGAAAGCCAAGAGTTGAAAAAGAAGGAATGACAAACGTTCCTCTAATCATCTGCCAAACAAACAATACTAGCGAAAGAACAACAAAATAAACAGCAAGACTTGCTTCATTTGAAAGACCACTTCTTCTTGCTTTCTTAAGTAATATCCAGCCTAATGTAACAAAGAAAATTTGAACTAACGACGCAATAAACCAGTCAATCATTCTTTGTCAATGCCTCTTCAAACATTCGCACTTCATCTATAAGCATAATAAACTTTGCAAGTTCAGCATCCCACTTAGCATTTTTTTGCAAGTAGTGTTCTTGCAATACAAAATGAATCTTTTGCACAAGTTCTGAAAGCATGAGCACTGGCAGTGCACGTTATTCATTTGATGTTAACGGTAGCGTACTCTCATATGCACTAAGAAAATTGGTGCATGCATTTCTAATCTGCGCGAGTACATCTTTTGCAATTCCCTCATGCACAATTTGCTGTCTCACAAGACGATGCATTGCACAGGCAACATCTCTTGCTCTCTCAGACCAACGCATACTATCAAAATCAAGAATTATCGCGGCAGGATCATTAGATGATTTTGAAGACGTGATGAGTATGTTGTGCGGGTGCACATCACTATGGATGACCTGTTTTTGAAGCAAATACTCGTTTGTATGCTGATGTGCAAGATATTTCCTAGTTAATTCAACAAAAAAAGGAAAAAGGTTTTTTACAACGCAATCAAACGTACTATCTCCAAAAGAATTTTTGATAGTTGAAAGAATATCAAGAGAAACAATAGTTCCCGCATATACTGGTGGTGGCGCTTTCTGAAGTTCTGAAATACGACTGGATGGAAGATGCGCAAGTGTTTTGTGAAGATGCGCAAGTGACTTGGCAGAGGCAGTAAGCTCTCCGGCACTACCTGAATAAATTGTTCCTTCAAGAAAATAAAAAACTGCGTATAATGAATCATTCACAGTAGTAAGAGTTTCTCCATTCTTTGCTGATAAAAGTGCTGGAACTCTGCAGTTATTTTTTGCACAGAACTTAAAAATCTCATGAGAATGCTGCAGTTGCTCAATAGACGTTTTTCCAATGTACTTTCGCAAGAAAAAAAGCCCTTTCTCAGAAAAAATTTTGAAGTTCTTACTATTTTTGGCAGGTAAATCGATTACTTCTACGCGATTGCAGGAGATTCCGAATTTTTCAAGAACACCCAGAACTACTTGTTTTTCTTCATGAGAAACTTCTTTGAATGCAATTTCTTTTTTGCTATGGTTATTTGGCAGAAAAATAGGATGAATACCCCGAGATTGTAGTTCAAGAAGCAATTGCGACATATCCGAATAACAAATTGCATCAATACCGAATTCTCGTGCAGCAATTATGTTCTTACTGCTATCATCAATGAACAGGCATTCTTCTGGGTTCAATACTTCTGCTCGCATTACTTGATCAAAATATTTCTTGTCTGGCTTCATCACGCCCATGTAGCAAGAAAAAAAAGATTTGTCAAATAAGTCGTCAGTCTTATGTGCTCTTCGAATATGTTCTGTCATAACGGGAGTGAGATTTGAGCAAAGTACAACACGAAACGTTTTTTTTAGCTGTGAAATTAATGCGAGCATTTCTTGGTTTATCGTGTATGATTCTAAATACGATTTGCTCAAATCTTCAGCTGAAAACGACGTAAGACCATATTTACGCAGCACTTTCTTCCAGAAATCTGAAGTAGAAAATTTCCCGACATAAAAACCATTGTATGTCTCTCTCACATCATTTGCAATCTCTTCAGGAGTCTTGTTCAACGCTTTTTGAAATTCTTTGTTCGCAAATGGCTCTCCATTAGTACAACAAACACCACCCCAGTCAACAAGAATGCACTTAATTTTTTTGACAGTGCTCGGTTCGTTAGTCATTTTTTATCCTTGCGGTCTTGCCCGTGGCTGAACAGGAGGGCCCTCCAAATATTTCCTCAAGTTTCCTTCATCAAGAGCTTTTCGCATGACAATGAACGCGCTCTCAACTGCAGCAAGTGCTTCCTTGACGTCATTTTCTTTGTGTGCATAACTCCACATCAAACTCGCATTTGTGAGAACGCCATGCTTGATTGTTTCCTGCAAGAACAAACTTTTCAACAAAAGATCATCATTTCCAGCAGAGTCTTTAAACGTACATACTGCATGTGGAGGAAGCCCAGTGCACACTGAGGGAATCTTGTACTTATTTGCTAACGCAGAATACTCTTCCTGAAATATTTTACCGACGCGCCAAATATGCGCAATAATTGGTTCACGCTGCATTACTTTTATTGTTGCAAGAGCAGCAGCAAGAGAGATAGCTTCTCCGCCATACGTAAATGAAAAGAAAACATCCTTGAATGACTGCATAACTTCTTTTTTTCCTGCAACAATCGAGAGTGCCATTCCGTTTGCAACACCTTTTCCCATGCATGCAACATCAGGAACAACGCCAAAATATTCTTGAGCGCCACCTAATGCCAAACGAAAACCAGTCACTATTTCATCAAATATAAGAATCGCTCCATTTTCGTGCGCAAGATCTTTTACTTGTTGTAAGAAATTATTCTTTGGCTCGGTTATCGCAATTGGTTCAAGAATCACTGCAGCAATTTTTCCAGGATACTGCACAAAAATATCCTTTAAACTCTGACTATCATTGTATTTGAATTCATGCGTTAAATCCTTAACAGCTTGCGGAACACCCTTGTTTCTTCCCTCGTTGGTACAAATAGACCAGTCCTGCCAACCATGATACCCGCACTTTGCGATATGATCTCTACTCGTATGTGCACGTGCCAAACGAATTGCAGCAGTTGTTGCATCACTACCATTAAGTCCATATCTTACCATCTCTGCACAGGGAACAATTTTTTTTAATACTTCCGCAAGTTCAACTTCAAGTGCATTTGGAAGCGGGAACACATTCCCTTTATCCAACTGGGATTTCACTGCAGAAATAACTTCAGGATGATTGAAACCAAGAGTGATTGGCCCAA
>JAHFPE010000075.1 GCA_023261345.1 Candidatus Woesearchaeota archaeon | reverse complement strand
TGACGGAACGTGTGCGCTGCATGCTTGATATGATGAATAACTTTCTTGACCATCACTCTAGGAACGATGTATTTACATAAAAACACTGTGAATTATGTTTGTATGACTATTTTTCATTTCTCTCAAGGTATTTTGGCCCTGTTCCACAACGCACAAAAATACTTTTTGAAACTTTCTGCAACTGCCGTGTTTTCTATAATTATTGCCATGGGATTCTCTTCATCTAAGATAAAAAAGCTCACTTTATGACCATAAATTTCAGTGCTCACTGGCATTTCAAGTTCTTTTGGTAAGAGTCTGAATTTGGTATTCGGAAGTCCACCGCGTATCTTGTAGATCGCTTTGTATTTTTCATTAATCAATTGTTTGTGTATTATTCCTCGTTGAGCTCGAGTCTCTTGGCGTTTGGTAAAATAAATTTCCCACGATTTAGGCTGTTTGGATAGTCCCATGCTCAACCATTCTTCGCCCCTCTTCAATGTGCTAAGAATATCTTCATTGGCAGTCTTCAATCCAGAGAATCCAAAAAATATTTTAGCCTCACTTTTCTTTCCGTTCTTTTGTTTGAGGAGTAATTGAGGAATTATCCTTTGAATGTCTATTTTTTCTTCCTCAATTTCTGTCTTTTTTTCATCTAAATAATCGATGATGCGCTCTGGACTTGCAGCTTCAAAATACTTAACTCCATTTTTTATAACAAAACTTACCAGCCCTTTTTTGATGAGTCGTTCTAAAACTTCATACACTTTACTTCCAGAAATTCCTGAACTTTTCGTAATATTCCACGTGCTCGCACTCCCGATTTCTAGCAAAGCAAGATACACGCTGGTCTCCCCTCTTGTCAAACCTATTTTCATTAGCGCAATATCTATCATTCCGTACACAGGGGGGGAGGAGGCTCTTAAATGTTTCTTTACCTATCTTATCATGATCGACAAAAGAAAAACATTGGAAGACTATTTAAAAAATGAGACGCACTCCCTATTACAAGACGAATCTGGCAACCCGCGTTTCTTTCGTGGTGAGAATTTTGTTTACCAATTTATGGGAACTGAAAAAAATTTGCGTGAAGAAATCAAGCGATGTGAATCGCCCCTGCTAACGATCCAAACTCGAGGATACCATAAATATACGCCTGGGATTCTTGGTTGCATATTGTTATCAAAATGTTTGAATGATATGGAAGTAAGTGAAACGGAACACGAAAGATATGAACAAATTGCTCAAGAGGGCTGGAATCGTTTGTCTGAAGAAGATAAGAAAAAATTTGTTCAATGGGCGTATGAGGACGGTATTGAAGTTGACGAAAAAGATTTGATAACTTACCACATTAGCTAATTTTAAACCCGAGGGAAGTTCTCTTTACAATTCAATTAATCACATTAATTTACTCTTGCGCAATTAAATCGCTTTTAGATAGCAAGGTGAATTTTTTCCTATATCTCCCATTCTGTTTCTTTTGAATCCAGTTTTCAGATAGAACATTATTGCACCAGAGTTTTTGGGATGTGGATGCGCACAATATCTTTTAATGCCCTTTGATTTGAGGAAGAATTCTACATTATGTAATAAGCCAGAACCTATGCCTTTGCGCAGGATTTTTGGTGTTACATAAATTCGTTTTAGTTCCCACTCTCTATTTTTCTCTCCGACATTAGCGTAACCTACTAGAATTTTTTTCTTACGCGCAATTACGAAGTACCCTCCCTTTTTCGCCTTAATCGATCGTGCTACTTTTTGAAAGTTTTTATCAGAATAATGGTTAAGAACTTGACGTCTAATTGAATTCCGGGTAAATATATTTTTGTACGTAACTAGCCAAGAAGCGAGGGCTAGCTTACGAATTTCATTCACGTCCTTTCTTTGCAATTGTGAATAAGTAGTCATAACATTAGTGCCACAATGCAGAGTGGATTATAAACTGTTTGTCGCTGTTTCACAATCATCAACTTCTCAAAGACATATAAATCCCTTCTTTATCTCCTCTGCATGCTTGATGAAGAAAGAAATATTCAGATTAATCACTGGTTTATCAATGAAGTTGCAAGAAGAGCAATGGAAAGCCCACATAAACCATGGAAACAGTCAGGTAACGTTTTTGAATATTGGCTGAACATTGATCCGGCACTGAAGAAGAAGCTTCAAGACCTTGGCGTTAAAGATGAGGAATTACTTGCAGGAGATGTAGTTGCAGCAAACAAAGTACTTTGCGACTCTGAAAACCCTTGGGATAATGTTGACAAAATACTATCTGATGAAGGGGTTCTGAATCGTTTCTTTCAAGATAGAATCTGTGGAAAAGAAGAAACAATATTACGAAAATCTGGACTTGGTTCGCTTCTTGAGGAAGTGAATTGTCTTGAACTGACAAATTCCACACAAAGCTTAATGTTTGCAACAGACCAAGTGCTAGAACTCTATGGCTTTGTGAACATTCGAACTGGTTGGTTCGCAAGGAATGAATCTCTAGAGCAAGCAATTAGTTTTGATTCAGTAAAATCATCAATCATTCTGGCGTACGATGATTTCGTTCTCAAATCTGAATATACTCGCGGTCTTGATTGTGCATGGCTAATGGCGCATCACACACAAGATGGCGCTAGAGATGGAAATTATCATTCAAGAATCCTATTATCCTCGGTACAACTATTTCCAGGAAAAACACTTGATTGGAAAGCTAGTCGCGTTCGTTATGCAAAACTAAAAAGAGATCCGCTTGCACTTGCACTAAAAGATGGCATTGCTCTAACAATTGAAGAAGAAGCGATGTTTGAAGGAAAAATACGAAAAGTCAAAAAATATGCGTACAATCCAAGTGTGCTTCTTCGCGCGCTTGTTCAAGGACATGAAAAGCCAGAGAGAAAATATTATTTTCAAAAGGTTGCTGGACTCGTTGTTCCATTGCTTGATCGGCCAGATATGAAGCAACAAGAAGTTGGAGCTGTGACAGTTATGATTGATCGAGCATTTGGAAGACACGTGCCGGAAACCGATGATCGTCCAATTGATTTGATTCAACAGGTTCATTTAGGATTTGGAAAAACAGACATTCACGTTGATGTAACACCGTACACAAAACTTCTCGAAACGCCCATGATGCGAAGAATGCGCGATGTAAAAAGTCTTGGGAACAGGTCGCATCAACATTTGTGCTATGCAGTACAATCAAGACTCGAACATATGATCGGAGTTATGCACATTGCAAAAATTCTTGGACATCGTCTCAAATTAAACGAGAAAGACCAGACGTTAGTAGAGCTCTATGCGCTTACACACGACATCGGTCATTTAAGCGGTGGGCATGCAACAGAGCAATATTTTAAAGCAATAATGGGTTTTGATCACGAAGAATATTCTGTGCTTTTGCTTAAGCAAAACCGTTCCGCAATTGAAAATTTAGTTCCGCTTGAAAATCTAGTTGCGATGTTTGAAGGAAAAAATCCCTTGCATGACATTGTGGATGGGCCTTTTGGTGCTGATAGAATATATTACATGAGCGTTGACCCAAATGAAAATGGAATGGAGCGGACGTACGATCCTCTTGACCTAATAAGATGGCTTCGTTGGGATGAACAAGAAAAGAGACTTGTGGTAGAGGAATATATTCCTGCAGCACACGAATTCCTTTCTACACGAGCAGAGCTTTTCAAGAGCATTTATTTTAGTAGAGAGACTCAAATTGCCGATGCGTACGAAAGAAAAATGTTATGGCTTGCACAAATAACTCATCCATTTCAAAACGTTCATTTGCCATACGATGCGGGAGTGACATTTGTACCTAAGGGAGGTCTTAATGTTCCTTTCGCCAACTTGAATGATTCAATGTTTGAATATGCAATGGTACAACATCCTAATGTAAACGTTGCTGAAGTCATGCGTCATTTACTTGATGTTTACAGCAGAAGCCCGCATGCAACTGCAGCAGTTCTCAAACTTCAAGGGGAAATTGAAGAGAAGGTTGAAATACCATTTTATCCTGAACTGCTTTTTGCAGGAATCCCTCCAAAAGTTGAAGAAGTTACGCAAGAAGAATTGACTGAATTTGTGAATCGTTGGAAAACGCCAAAAGAACAAGCGCGACTAGAAAACATGATTGCAGAAAGAACAAGAACTCAGGATAGACACATTATTGCGGCAGCAGTTACGAACATGAGTAAGGTTGCAGAAGAATATGCTCCAGTACGATGCGGATCTGCAATCAAAAGTTTATTCGACTGGAAACCAGAATATTCAAAACAGTTCAGTGAGCGAATGCGAGGAATGGCGTGCCTACGAATCGCTGTACACCCTCAAATCTATCCACACGTTTGGAACTATTTTCAGGACAAATCATTTCTTGATTTGGCAAGAGAATGGGCGAAGGGATGAGAAGAAAACGGTAAATAATTCTATTCAGAACGCTCTTTTTTTTTAAGCCTCGTATTTATTATGTTGAGACAGGTCTATTCATTTCGCATTATCGATCGAAGGAGATCGGCTTTTGTGATGACCCCGACAAATGAATTATTTTTTACGATGAGAATGAGCGGATACTGTTTTAGAATTCCTGCTAGAACTGACTGTGTTGTGTGGCTAGAAACAATAGGAGGGGGTTCTATCATGACATCCTTTGCACATTTACCCTTAAAACCTTTCTCGATAATGCTTGTCTCAGTAACAAGTCCTTGTGCAATCTCCTTTTCAATAACTGGAACTTGAGAAATCTTCTGCGATTGAAACAAATGAATGATTTCTTTTGTGGATGTATCTCGCGTTATGCTAAAGATCTTTTTCGTCATGAGTTTTTCTGCGATCGCTTCTTTTTTTGTGGAAAGCAGGAGAATTGCTTGCTCAATTTTTTTAACTGAGCTGTAACTTGGATCTATCTCGCCGCGCTCGATTTTGGTGATAATGCTCTGACTTAATCCACTTTGTTTTGCGAGAGCGTGCTGAGTTAGTTCGAGATTTAGCCGTATGAATTTGAGTCGAGTAATGTCGAACATTCACGTACTTGCGCGTTTGTCATTAATAAATATTACGTACCATAATATTCTTTTAAGAATAAATAGAATATGAAACTATTTGAATTTGAAAGACATTGTTTTGTTGCTATGCTAGAAATCAAGAAAATTCATACGATTGTTCGGGTGCGCT
>JAHFPE010000074.1 GCA_023261345.1 Candidatus Woesearchaeota archaeon | reverse complement strand
ATCTGATGTATAAGAGTGTGCAGTTACCATGAATCCGCGAACGACACCAAAGTTGTCATTGAGCACTTTTACAACTGGCGCTAGACAGTTTGTTGTGCAGCTTTCATTTGAAATGACGTGATGCTTTTTCTTTTCATACAAGTGTTCATTAACTCCCTTGACTACAGTAAAGTCTGCATTTTCTGTAACTGCCGTGATGAGAACTTTTTTCGCTCCTTGTTTTAAATGCAAACTCGCAGCGTCTCGTGAGCTAAAGAAACCTGTGCTCTCCACGACAACATCAATGTTTAGCTCTTTCCACGGTAGTTTTGCAGGCTCTTTTTCTGCTAAGACCTTAATCTTTTTTCCATTGACAATCAACGTGTCATTTGTACATTCAATTGTTCCTGAAAATTTTCCCATCACTGAATCATACTTGAGTAGATGCGCGAGTGTTGTAGTGTCGGTTAAATCATTTACTGCAACCCATTCAATATTCGGGTCATTAATTCCTGCTTGAAGCACTTGTCGTCCTATTCTTCCAAATCCGTTGATTGCGACCCGTATCATGAACTAACGGTCTATCGAGAAGGTATAAAATGGTTTGTTACTACATCAAAGGCGGAAAAAGAATCAGATTCAAAAAAACACAAGTTTAAATACTTCTATCAATTTTGGAATAATATGTTGAAATGTCAGTGTTTAAAGAATGTAAAAAACAGTTCTCGTAAATTTATTTCTAATAATTCTATTTGTATTGCTGCATAAGCAGCTCTTCATTTCCAATCTTCCGCAAAAAAGCTCATGTTGCTTCTTGGCCTAGGACTTGATACGTCTAGTGGGTTCAGAAGTGCATAAGTTTTGGATTTCTTGGGAATGAAAAATTAGTACAACAATAATTCAGTTGACAGACTTTACAATACGGAGGTAATTAACATGAACGTTTATAAAAATGCATGCGGTGAAGAATTGCGAAAACAGCCCTTGAATGATTTAACTGAATCATATCGCGCGAGTGAAGATCATAAACTCGAGAGGGATCTTGAAAGAAGAAGTAATTATACGTTGTTTCAAGATGATCAAGAAATACTATTAGCAAGAAGGGGATTCGAGTTAAAAGTACATCAATTCGGACTGTAAGGGACACGTACTTCTTTTCTTTTTTTAATGAAGTGCTTGTGACGACAAAATCATCGAACATTTTACTTGCTAGTTAGCGTCATCTTTATTAATGAGACACGCTCACGTGATAACATGCTAATTATGGGTATTGATGAAGCAGGTCGTGGGCCAGTGATTGGTCCTCTTGTCATGTGCGGTCTTGTGGTTAATGAAGAAGACGAGCAAAAGCTCAAAGACATAGGTGCAAAAGACAGCAAATTACTGAGTGCAAAACAGCGCGAGAGTCTTGTTGAAGGTATTAAAAAACTTAGCGTAAGCCATAAGCTCGTGATTATTCAGCCCCAAGAGATTGATGATGCAGTAATCAAGGAAGGAACAAACCTCAATTGGTTAGAAGCAGACCACGCAATTAGTATTATCAACGAACTCAAACCAGATCTTGTGCATATCGATTGTCCCAGTCCAAACATTCGCGCGTACACAGAATACATTAAAGAAAGACTTACTTGCAAAACAGAAGTGCACTGTGCTCATCATGCGGATAGGGATTATCCGTCTGTTTCTGGAGCTTCAATTCTTGCAAAAGTCACTCGTGATTCTGAGATTGCTAAAATTCACAAACTAGTGGGTACTGATTTTGGTTCAGGATACGGACACGATCCAGTCACGCGTGTATTTCTTGAAAAATATTGGAATAAATACCCAAATATTTTTCGTCATAGTTGGAAGAGTTGGAAAGATCAAGTTGACAAGCTAAAGCAAGGACGGTTGGATAATTTCTAAATTCGTAGCAGCATTAGTGTAAAATTCTGCTCTGAGCGCAATCGCGAACTGCAGAATTTTAGTAACATTATTATACCGCTAATCTTGCGTATTCTTCATGCAGGAACATACTCGTGGACACGTAAAGAAACAGCACGTAATTCATTCGAAGCGAAACCATCACAGTCTTGTTGGTCCGGCAGTTCTTGGTATTGTTCTCATTGTTGCAATTGCGACATTTTTTCTTCTGCGTGGTGGTTCTTCAGGTAAGGCAACGCAGCAGGAAATCAGCACACTAAAAGCACAATGCGGTGATGTGAACAAATTGGGCGATACTGCAACAGCGCTTCTTGAAAAAACAGGAAACGTGCTTGAAGAACAAGCACCCGCGCTTGATAAAAGATGGACTGAACAATTGTATTATTCATTTCACGTCGCAACAGGAACTGCAGATAGTTTAGAAAATCTTGCCCCGACTGAAGAGTTTGAAGCACTCTTGCGCGGAATTGAGAGCACAAGTACTGCACGAAAGATACTTCAAGATAATCTTGCGTTCGTGAGTAGTTCAGCTGACACACAACTTAATATGCAAAAAATGATTTCGCTTACAAATCAAATGGAGACTTCTCTTAATTGCATGCACGAACGACTTACTGTGATGAGACAAAATAAGTAAACGACCGCGAACGTCAGTGCGTGGAATTTTCTCAAAGCACATACCGTAAAACGCCGCACGTCCATTTTTTAATGTACTTCGTCGTGTGGCGTTTTCTATTAGCGAAATTAATGGAGCTAATCACCCTAAATGCTAGTTGCGAAGAGGGTAAACGTAGTTAGTTTTTGATGAAAAAATTAGTTTCTATTTTCTTTACGCTGCTCGTCCACAATATTCTCTTCTAACTCTGTTGAGCATTCGTTGGTATGTTCTTGCTTCTTTTGCAGGATCTGCAGCGTACATGATAGCTCTTCCTACATTTGCAATGACGTTATCTCCAAATACAGAAATGATGCGTCCTGCATCTCCACCTTGCGCGCCAACTCCTGGCATGAGAACTAGTTTGTCGCCGATGATGCTTCGTACTCGTTTAACCTCTTTAAGAGTAATGTGATTATCTGGACTTGGCGCTCCAATGACAACTGCGTCAGCAGCATATGCCTTGACTTGTTTTGCGAAGTGTTCGTACCCTTTCCCATCACTAAACGTTGCTTCCTTCATTTCTTTGTATTCTGGATTTGACATGAGTACAAGTGGAATAAGTCCCATGCCACGAATGTGTGCTTGTGCTGTTGCTTCTTGCATGTTTCCTGGGAATGGAGAGTATGTTACTGCATCGAATTTTTGTTGCCAGCAATGATACACTCCAGAATCATTTGTATTTCCAATGTCAACAAGTTTGTCATCAGCAATTGCAAGCATTCCAAGCTCATGAATACGATCGACTAAATTCTCAATTTGTTTTCCTGAGAGATCTTTTACAAAATTTCGATTGATCTTAATTGCTGCAGAATACGGCGCAACTTTTTCGATTAGATTCATGCACCACTTGTATTTGTTTGCCTTTCGTGGCATTGTATTTTCTGTTGCTTGCATGTAATCAACAGGATCTTCGCCAACACAAAGGGTTGATTTCTTTTTTCTAACAACTTCTTGCCATTTTTTCGCAAAATTATTGTCGTATGGTTTCCCTCCAGCGAGTGCTTCTTCAAGCGTGCAACGATAATTTTTTTGAACAATTGATTGGAGTTCCTCCCATCTGCCAATTTGTCGAAGATAATCTCCATGTCTCTGTTCAAAACGAACTGCTCGATCTAGTTTTCCTGCTGCAGGATTGAAGAACCGTGCGATTGAATCAAGCGAACGTGTTCGAAGCAGTTTTCTTGCATATCCAACAGGGTCTTTTCTGTACGCAATCGCAGATGTAGGTTTTTTACTGTTTCGAGATAGGAATCCTTCCTCAATTTGGAGAAGTGAATCAACCTTTACTTTTTGCTCTTCAAGATTTTGTTCTCCGCCTTCAAGTCGACTGACAACTGCGAGCAGATTGTTTATCTTAACCCCTTTTCGTCGTAGTGCAGGAATCCAACCGTGTTTCTTGCCTTCTTCTTTTCTATAACAACTCGAACCCTCAGTGAGAAGATCAACAACGTGAATTGCAGTTGCGCCTTTGAGTCGATGTTCAATTTTATGCCCATGTATTGATGATGTAGTTTGTCCAATGATATCTCCTTGAATTGTTTTTCCTTTTGGTGTATGTAAATCCATTCTACTTTCAAGATCTTTATGGATTGCTACGTGCGGTAAACCAAGTCGTGCTGCGACTGCCATGCTAAAGAGCCAGTCTCTTGTCTCACCACCGGATGCCACGAAGTAAAGGAGATCTTGCTCCTGTGCAGATAATGTTCGTTTAGCGTTTTCGCGTTCTTGGTCAATAATTGCCTTACATTTTACTGCAAGCAAATCGACAATTATTCTGTATTTTGGCGATCGTTCAAGCATGTTGAGAACGTGTTGGTACATTGCGGTTGGGTCTTTGGCGTATGCTTTGAATTCTCCTTTATCTCCCATGACGCTTTCTGTGTTTGAGTAATAACACCCTACTCTTCCAGAAACAAGTAGTGTTGGATCAACGTCTTTGAATCCTCCTGTTTGCATAAGTGATCGTTCAACAAAGCGTGCCGCGCTTGCTGCGGTTCGCGGAAGTTCTTGAGAAAGGTGATCTAAATACGCATGGCCTCCACAAATTTTTCTTCTTATTTTCTTAGAGGAAAAAACCATTTAGAAGAATTATTTCGCAAAGGTGTTTATAAGATTGGTGTTCTGAAAAAAAGACGTAAATCTTATAAATAGGTGTGTATTGATACACATAAAATGCATGAGCTTGTAAGCACAAAAGAGATCATAAGTATTAATCAACAATTCGCTGAAGGAATCGTAATTAATTCAAGTAGTTTAGATTTTGCTGTTACGGAAGCAAATCAAACAAAAAGTTGGTTACGTGCTTGTAGTGTGCTCGTCAGGGTGATACTTATTGATCATGTGTTTGATGAAGGCAACAAGCGTACTGCTGCTTCAATTATGATTTCATACTTTGAAGCAAAAGAGATTAGATATAAGCCAGAAACTGTTGCGCGAATCATTACAACAATACTTATGAAAAATATCACGAACCTAATCACAATTGAGAGGATGATAAAAAATGGAATGGCTACTTAAAAACGCATTACGAGGAATTCGAAAGTATCCTGAACTATTTAGTGCACTAGAAGAATTTGAACGAACCAAAAAGATTCCGAAGTTCAC
>JAHFPE010000073.1 GCA_023261345.1 Candidatus Woesearchaeota archaeon | reverse complement strand
AAAAGGCGTGCTGGAAACTCTTGCACTTGTTGCAGCAAAAGCGCCAGTATTGCAAAGTACGATTGTTCGAGCGAGAACAAACAAGGCATATGATCATCTTAGCTCGCTTGAAAGCACAGGGTATATTACAAGAGAAAAAAAAGGTAGAACGAAGCTTCTCAAACTAACGAATAAGTTTTTTTCTTATTTTGATATTCCACAAGATAAACTCAAAGAAAAGCTTTCCGCAGTTCTCGAAAAGCACCAGCCAACTATTGAGCCAGATGTTGAGCAATTAGGCAAGCTTGAAGTGTATGAGAACAAGTCTGATGTTTCTGTGCGCGATTCTTCAGAGAAAGAAACAAGTTCGCGAATCTCGAGTGTTGCTAAAGCAGTGACTACTGAAGACGCGAGAATTTCAAATCCAGAAATTGAGAAGATTATTGAGAAAGATACAATGGAGAATAATGAAAAAGAAGATATGGCTAAGGACACTAGTGATGAGGATAACCAAGATATTGAAGATTCTAAAGTAAAAAAACAGCGCGCAACTGGATTATTTCCAAATGGTGCGCCTGCTGCTGTAGAAGCAAGAATTGAGCAACGAGTACGCGAGCTTTTGGAAGGAACATCAGGTGATTCTACTGAAAATCAAAAAGGAGTTACAGAAAATGAATCAGGTGATATCAATGAAACTAGGGAAGAAAAAGTTGAAAACAAAAAAGAGGCGCACAACGATTCAGAGTCAGAAGTGGAGAGAAGTTAATGTCTCTTCGATTCAAGCTTCAGTGTCCGAAGTGTCATAATAGAATGTTGTACGAAACGCAAGATTCAATCTTAACAGGTAAGAGTAAGCAGTGTGTGTATTGTGGTAGGCATTTTCAAGTGAAGAATCATATTGTGAAGAAGATTATTTGAGCAAAGCTTGCGAATTAATGTTGTATCGATTTTTGTGATTCAGGTTGGCATGGTATTTTTTTGTCAATTTACTGTGAAAAGTAAACTAATACAAGAAGCAGTGCAAATACTATACAAAGAATTATTCTTATGAAGTCTAATTTTTTTGCCAACAGGAACTGCTTTTTTAGGTCTACTGAAAATAATTTTTTCTCTTTTTTCGAAAGCATATATCCGGACATCTCTAAATTATATAACTTGGTGTCAAGAAATGGCTGTTTTACTCCAAATTTTTTTCGTGCTAAGATTATTTTTCTTTTAATTGACCAAGAAACTATTTGTATGATTCCAAGTGCTACAAATACAAGAAAAATGGCCAAAGTTATGATTGGACTTATCATCTCATTTAAAGATGCAGCTCAAGCTTTTAAATTTTGTTAGTTGATGTTGTGTTGATCGTTCGTCTAGCATTCTTTCAGGAGGGAGGAGAGAACATGCCAAGTTAACGTTATGTTTATAAACCCTTTCGAACTCTGTTTTATCGTCGGGAAAGCGTATCTTTTCACATCCCGAAATGTAATCAGTTTATAATTGAAAATGCAACGCAATGGCACAACAAAATAGTGAAACGCAAGAAAAGATCATTCCTCGGGTAATTGAAGAGGAGATGAAGCAGTCGTATTTGGCATATTCGATGTCTGTTATTGTTGGTAGGGCACTTCCTGATGTCCGTGATGGTCTAAAGCCAGTTCATCGTCGTGTGCTCTATGCGATGTATGATATGGGTCTAGTGCATAATAAGCCGTTTAAGAAGTCTGCGCGTGTTGTAGGAGAGGTTCTTGGTAAGTATCATCCGCATGGTGATTTGGCAGTGTATGAAGCGCTTGTTCGTATGGCGCAAGATTTTAGTTTGCGCTATCCGCTTATTCAAGGCCAAGGAAATTTTGGTAGTGTGGATGGTGATGGCGCTGCTGCAATGAGGTATACAGAATGCCGTCTTTCTCCAATTGCGCATGAAGTTCTTGAGGATCTTGATAAAGAGACTGTGCAATTTCTTCCAAATTTTGATAATTCGTTAACTGAGCCAGAGGTGCTTCCGGGCAAGGTTCCGCTACTCTTACTCAATGGAAGTTCAGGTATTGCTGTTGGAATGGCAACAAACATGCCTCCACATAATCTTCGTGAGCTCTGTTCTGCAATTACGCATATGATTGATAATCCAAACGTAAGTGCTGAAGCGCTCATGCAATTTATTCCAGCTCCTGACTTTCCAACTGGTGGAATTATTTGTGGCACAAGCGGAGTGAGAGAGGCGTATGCTTCTGGTCGAGGGAAAGTTGTTGTTCGTGCAAATGTTTTAACTGAAGAAGTGAAGGGGAGAACACGTCTTGTTGTGCGCGAGATTCCATACATGGTAAACAAGGCGCTACTTGTTGAACAAATTGCTGATTTAATTCGTGATAAGCGAGTTGTTGGAATTACTGATCTTCGTGATGAGAGTGATAGGGAAGGAATTCGCGTTGTTCTTGAATTAAAGCATGGTCAGAATGCTGAGGTTGTGCTCAATCAGCTATTTGCGCATTCTCGTTTGCAAGAGAGTTTTGGTATTATTCTTCTTTCAATTGTGGGAAAAACTCCGAAGGTTTGTTCTCTTCCTCTTCTCATAAACGAGTTTGTTGAACACAGAAAAATTGTTGTGCGAAAGCGCACAGAGTTTGATTTGAAAAAGGCACAGGAACGTTGTCATTTGCTCGAGGGGATTCTTGTTGCGCTTCAAAATATTGATGCAGTTATTGTATTAATCAAAGAGAGCAAAACTCCTGAGGATGCGCGGGTGGGGCTTATGTCTGTGTATTCCATGTCTGAGCCACAAGCAAGAGCAGTTCTTGACACGAAACTTCAGCGTCTTACTTCTCTTGAGCAAGGAAAGATTAAGGAGGAACATGCAGGATTGTTAATTTTTATTGGCGAACTGCAGGCTATTCTTGCAAGTGAACCGCGTATTTTGGGCATTATTAAAGAGGAGCTTAGTTTTGTGAGTAAGACATATGGTGATGATCGACGCTCGAGAATAGCGTCTGCCGCTTCTGATATTGATGATGAAGCGCTCATCAAAAGAGAAGATGTTGTTGTTACTCTGACGCATAGAGGTTATGTGAAGCGTCTTCCTGCTGATACGTATAAGGCGCAACGACGTGGTGGAAAAGGTATTGTTGGTACTGAAACTAAGGAAGAGGATTTTGTTGAGCGGTTGTTTGTTGCGAACACCCATGATTTCTTGCTTTGCTTTACAAGTTTAGGAAAAATTCACTGGCTTAAGGTCCATCAAGTTCCAGATGCAGGAAGATACGCTGCAGGAACTCCATTACCGAACATGCTTAGTCTTGATGCAAATGAGTTGGTTACTGCGCTTATTGCAGTTAAAGAATTCGGAAGCGAACAGCAAAGCAGTCAATTCTTATTTTTCGTAACTGCAAAAGGCATTGTCAAGAGAACTGGTCTTGTTGAGTTTTCGAATCCGCGTAAGGGAGGTATTCTTGCGATTGGTTTAGATGGTGATGATCGTCTTGTGAACGTTCTTCTTACGAAAGGAAACGAGCAGGTTATTTTGGCAAGTGCAGATGGTATGGCAGTTAAGTTCCTAGAAACTGATGTGCGAGAGATGGGCAGAACTGCGTATGGTGTGTATGGGATTCGTTTGAAAAAAGGAGACGTTGTTGTTGGTGCATCTCTTGCGCATGACAACAAAAGTCTTTTGACAGTTACTGAACTAGGATTCGGAAAGCGCAGTCCAATTGAGGAATATCGTCTCATTAATAGAGGTGGGATAGGTGTTATTAACATAAAAATCACTGAAAAGAACGGCCGTGTAGCTTCTGTTCGTGAGGTTGATGATGCAACTGAAGTACTGTTTGTTTCTCAAGAAGGAATCATGCTCAGAATTCTTGCAAGTCAAGTGAATGTTATTGGAAGAAACACGCAAGGTGTTCGTATCATGCGGTTAGGTGAGAAAGACAAGCTTGTTGCGCTTGCGGCAGTGGAAAATGGAGAGTGATGTTCGTAAGAAAAAAAAAAATAGAATAGAGATTGGACTAATTGACGAGACGCAAGAAAATAAAGAGGTCGATGTTCTTTGTATTACAAACAAGGGAATGGAAGATATTTGTAGAGATGAAATTCAGCGTATCGTTGTTGCAAAAGATTCCACAGTAGTTAGTCCAGAGTCCAGCATCAAAATTGTTGATGGCGCGGTACGTCTTTCTCTTCCGCTTCATGATGCGCTTGGGATTGGATACGCGACTCGTTCTGCAACGAGGGTGATGGCTGTTTGTTGGTCTGGCAATGCGAAAATACTTTTTGAAACTTTTTCTGAAATTAATGTTTCTTGGAATTTGTGGATTGGAAAGGATGTTACGTTTTCTGTAGTTGTTGATAAGGATGTTTCAGAGCCAACTTCTCCAGAGATTACAAAACTGATAGCGAATTGCATACGTTCGAATGCGCAAGGAGTGCACGAGTACACTGCAGGAAAAGTGGTTGTTCTTGTATACATACGAAATGGCAATGCACATGTGGGAATTGATCTTGTAAGTTTTGATTTGGGCAGAAGAAATTATCGTGTCTTTCTTGGAACAAGTAGTCTTCGAGGGAATATTGCGTATGCCCTCGTTCAACTTTCTGAATTTTCAAAGGAAATGACGCTTATTGATCCGCATTGTAAGCACGGTATTATTCCTATTGAAGCTGCGTTAGTTGCGTGTAATGCGTCTCCACAGTATTATGCCAAGTCGCTGTTTGGTTTTAGAAATCTGCTTCCTTGCGCAGGGTTTGATACTGATGAGCTTTTTAGTGAGTGGGATAAATCTGCAGCATTTGATACTGCAACAAAAATCACTGCTCTTGACGTTAATTTCTCTCTTGTGCAAGCAAGTAGAAAGAATAGCCAGCTTGCAGGTGTAGTAAAAAATATTGCATTTAGTAGAAAAGAAGTCGAGTGGCTTGATCTTAAATTTGGTAAGAATACAGTTGATTGTGTTGTTACCTATCCATTTCAACTCAGCCAGCATAAGAGCGAGTCAGGGTTCAGGCGTCTTTGCAAGGACTTTTTTTCCCAATGCGCCTTCATTTTGAATGTAAAGGGACATGTCGTTATCATCATGCGACAGGGCCATGATATTGTAAAAAAAGAAGCGATCCAAGCAGGATTCTTATGCACGCATGAACGTTCGATTTGGCAAGGGCAAGAGGAACTGCCTGTGCTGGTGTTTGTTAAAGATAAGATGAAAAAGATAGAATTATAAACACTTGTCTATATTTTTGAAAATATGTTTAAAGATTCCGACATTCTTCGTC
>JAHFPE010000072.1 GCA_023261345.1 Candidatus Woesearchaeota archaeon | reverse complement strand
TAGGAGCAGTATTCTTCATGCACGGTCTACAAAAACTAGGAGTTTTAGGCGGACTTGGAAGCATATCTAAAGTTGCAGGATTTTTCGGAAGCATTGGAATTCCAATCTCCCCAGTTGTGGCGTGGATAATCACTTTTTTAGAAATTGTGGGCGGAGCATTACTTATTTTTGGCGTAACAACACGAATCATAACAGTTCTGCTGATGACAGACATGATTGTTGCACTCGCGCTTGTTCACATAAAACAAGGATGGTTTGCATCAGAACTCGCACTCGTATTACTCGTAGGGTTACTAGCAGTATTTTTAGAGAGAAAAAAAGATGTGAGAATGGTGGCGTTTTAACATTCTTAAGATAACCAATGCAGTTTATCGACTTGTTTTCTTGCCTTCTCAAGCTTTTGTGTGAAGTCATTCATGAACGTCGTCATTAATTCACAACCAAGTGCTTTGAGCTCTCCAGTAAGCATTGCGCCAGATGAGTATTCATCATGAATTCGCGCTAGTTCTTTATCATCCTCAATGAGATGGGTGCGAAGCAATTCAAACACCATGTCCTTTTCAGGAATTCCACCTAATCTTCTGTGTTCTTCTAATGTGTTTCTTCCGCCAGAAAGCGCGTTCTTTAGTTTTTTGCAAGCAGAAACAGGATCTTCGGGGAGTTCAATCATACTACCTGGCGCTGATTTTGACATTTTCATACTACCATCTAAACTTGGCATGAACTTGTGATACACACTGCTAATTGGCACAAATCCATATTTTGACTTCATTCTACTCACAACATCTCTGCACAACCGCACATGAGGATCTTGATCAATTCCAACAGGAATGATACCTGGCATTGTTTTTTCTAATTGCGGAAATAACATGTCACCGCACTGCGTCACTGCAGCCATAATTCTTCCAGGGTCCGCACTTCCATAAATTGCTCGAAACTCATTAAGAGTAATGTGCTTTGCAAATTCGTAGCCAAGGCGCATTACTTCACGGTTTTCACTCTGAAAATAAAACGTGGTTTTCTTCGGATCAAGACCAAGAGCAAGATATGCAGGAATGTGAAATTCTTTCGCCCGTCGTCTTGCATCTTCCAAACTCACTCCACGCGTGCTTGCTGCTTCAAGATCAGCGACGAGAATAAACGTTTTTGCACCATGCTCTTGAAAATATTTCAATTGCTCAACAACCATTTTCGAACCCAAATGAAGTTTATCACCAGAAGGCATGATTCCTGTTAATGCATAATACTCTTTTTTTTCTTTAATACATTCAGAAATCACCTGCAAGTCTCTGCCTGCAAAAATTAGTCCTCTACGCATGAGTCGATTTGGAGAAGGAAATAATTCTGCATTAAATGTTTGTAGCCCAAACTTACGAACAATCTCTTCATACTCCTCTATTTTTTCACTACCCCAAGGATCAAGTGCTTTCATACAACACTAGCGCCAAGTTCTTCTTTAAATATCTTCTCAAGAACTCCAAGAGCAACTTCTCTTTTTTTAGGATACGCAGCGATTGCAATTCTGATATGCACACAATTTCCTTTGTCAGTAAGTTTGAATATTCTGTTTTGAACCGCATTTTTATCTAGCCGAATGTAAAACTGCAAGTCTTCTCCTAACCTTGATTCGCGTTGCAAATACAATTCTTCTTGCTCATTCTTAGTCAGTTGTTTCAAAAGATGCGCAAGAAACAACCGTACATGACTTTCTTTGAGTAAACGCAACGTTAAAATTGTAATACTTCGATCTTCAAAACTAGTCGCTTTTTCAGATGCCACAACTATTTTTTCTTTTTGCAAGTCAAATGGAAATAGAGCAATAAAACTTGAACGCACATTCTCCGCATTCTCCTCTGGCTTCACAAAGACACTCACCGTAATACTATGTGCAAGTCGCATTTCTCTTGTATCCAAACAAACCTTTATTAATCATATGTTGCGCCCAGGACATCATGAAACACTCCCTTCAAGTTACGCTCTCTATCTTGTGCTTATTTCTCATCTCACAATACATAGGACTTGCTGTACTGCACACATCAATAGATAGCACAAAAACAAAAGAAACAGGACAAGTACAGTACAATCAATTACCGACAATTGGTCCAGTACAAATAGAACGTCCAGATATCACGCCAGAATTTTCCTTTTGGTACATTACTGCTGCGATCCTTATTGGAACACTTGTTATGCTCGCACTCATGCGCCTTGGTTGGGCCAGATGGATTAAAGCATGGTTTTTTGTTGCGCTCTCTATCACACTTACACTTAGCATTTCCACAATTATTTCAGGAGGAATTGCATTTTTGATAAGTATACTTCTTGCAATATGGCGAGTGTTCAAACCAAATGTCATAGTTCACAACCTCACAGAATTATTCACATATCCTGGACTTGCACTTATCTTTGTTCCAGTGCTTAATCTTAATGTTATGCTCCTTCTTCTCGTCGTGATCTCAATTTATGATATGTACGCAGTTTGGAAATCAAAACACATGGTGCGCATGGCAAAGTTCCAAGCAAGTACAGGAGTATTTCCTGGACTGCTTTTACAATATAGCTCGAGAAAAGACAAAAAAAATAGCGAACACATTCAAATGAATGTTGAACCCGAATTACGCTCGATTACCAAAGGTGGGCACTCAATTAGAACAGCAATTCTTGGAGGAGGAGACATCGCGTTTCCATTACTATTTGCAGGAACAGTCATCAAAGACATCGGCTTTTTACAAGCACTCATCATACCAGTATTTGCTGGAGCAGGACTACTCGTACTGTTTTTGATTGCAAAACCAAAAAAATTCTATCCTGCCATGCCCTTTATCACCGTGGGATGCCTACTTGGACTTTGCGTTGCGTGGCTCATTTGAATGAACTTTGAATTTTTCGCTATCTCCGTTTTCTTTTTTTGTTAATGACTTTCTTATCGTTCTTCTTACATAGAAAATAATGCGCGAAAATTGCGGGAATAATTAACAACAGTCCTGCAGCCGCAGTCAATGGCCAAGCCCAACCCCTGCCTACTTCAAGAACTGCATCAGAAGGATTATTTGGGTCATAATAAACAGTTACGACACCCCCGACAGGATATTTTGCGACTATCTCGCCCGCCCAATATTGCGGACCTGCAACTATGCCATAGCCTCGATTACTAGAAACGTATTGTCTTTCGTTTACTACATACGCATAAACAACAGTAGGCCTAATAGAATTACGACCTCTGCTAGAATGAAGTAGTTTAACAAATGATTCGGTAACGATCCCTTGCGTGGACGGCCAAGATAAAGTTGCGGATTCTTGAATATAGAAATAGCCACTCAATATTAAACAACAAATTCCACCTACAATAAACAAGCGGAGTTGAGTGCGAAGGAGCATATAATGATCGATGGAACATGGATACTTAAATATATTGTACGAAACGCGCACATTATTAAATTAGCGTAGATTCACATTGCATGTGGAAATCTCAACTCGCAACATTCTAGCAAAAGGAATTCGCTTATCTGTAATGCGAGATGCAAAAGAAGTCGGTAGAGCGTTCTTGTATGTATTGCACAACGATCTGCACAAGGAGCCATTTGGACTTATGGAAGATGTGTTTGTCGAAGAAACAACACGCGGAAAAGGAATAGGCACTGAACTTGTACAAGCAGTTATTGCAGAAGCAAAAAAACAAAACTGCTACAAACTCATTGCAACAAGCAGAACAGAACGACAAACAGTACACGAACTCTACGAACGACTAGGATTCAAGAAGTGGGGAGTAGAGTTTAGAATGGAGCTTTGAATGAAATATGTTGAAGAATATCTCGTCATCTGCAAAAAATAGTATAACTTATTACACCGCAAAATTTCTCTGTTGAATGTGAAACGCATCAAAACTTTTAGTAAAGCACTGGACGTCGTCACCACGCTCAAAAAGTTCGTTAAGAAGAATATCGCGCGCTTGGTACAACCCTTATAAGAAACGATCTTCTTCGTTATGTATGATCACGAGGAACAAACCAAAAGCACACATACTTCTTGCAAGTAAAAAATTAGGTGTGCATGAATCCGATAAGAATACAAGACGTTTTGCTAGCGTTTACTTACTCCTTGCAGGAGAGCGAATTGCCGCCGCCACGTTTAATGCAACTACGTCAAGTTATAGAAATAAAGCAGACTGGTTAGCAAGAACAATGCTTGAATCAGGAATAACAGAGTACGAAATATTTGTATCAGGAACTGATAATGACACAGAATTAGATCCTGTTATTTGCGCACGTGAATTCAAAGATGCTCTTGAGGCACGATTACAAGAACCGCTCAAATACGTTTGTCCAGGGCCAGATCACTTTGTACAATTCAAAGGTTTTGCTCCTGAAGGAAGATATGAAAGATTCCGAAGAGGGTTTCCAGGAGAAGCTTGCCGAGAAATACTCAAAAAATACAAAGGAAAAGGAGCAGTTTTGATATACGAACCAGTAACTGAGGCAGGAGTTGAAGAAGCGAGAAAAGAAGAGTTTGTCGTTCCACAAGATGACAAAAGCGTTGATCAAAGATTACAAGGAGTCATCACGGATCACGTATTAATCCACATCAATGACTTCACTGTCCCAGAATACATACTTCAACAAATCGTTGTTGGAAAACAGCACGTAACGCAGATTGAGAGACGAGGATAAACGTTCACGAAATCACTGCGGTTCATTCAGTGAACGTTAAACGAACTCTAGAAGAGTGATCGTAGTTGTAGTTTACCATTTCGCTGCGAGTGTAGCACGAACTGCAGAACGTTACGAAACCTTTAAAACCAAACCACGTGCTTTGTTAGGAATTGTATGGCCTCCGAATTTAGTTATGAGCTGCGCGTGCCTAAAGACCGCGTGGCAGTAATCATTGGACAAAACGGTGCTATGAAGATGCGTATAGAGCGAGCAACTAATACCAACCTCTCTATTGATAGCAATGAGGGGCTAGTGGAAATAACTGGTTCAGACGCGTTAGGACTGTACACAACACGAGAAATCGTTCGTGCAATAGGAAGAGGATTCAATCCAGATATTGCTCTACTCTTACTAAAACAAGATTATGGATTTGAACTTGTGCCAATTACGAATTACGCAAAAACACCAGATGACGCATTGCGACTTAAAGGCAGAGTAATTGGCGAAGGAGGAAAGTCGAGAAGAACAATAGAAGAATTAACAAGTTGCAGTTTGTGCGTCTACGGAAAAACAGTAGCAATCATCG
>JAHFPE010000071.1 GCA_023261345.1 Candidatus Woesearchaeota archaeon | reverse complement strand
GCTCGTGTTGGAGAAATAGTCTCCTGTTGATTTTGGTTTAGATACATCTGTTTTTTAGTTTCTTGTACATCTTATTGGTGTAATGGCAAATTGCAAAAATTTACAAACTTTCTACTCGCAATTTGCTATTCTAGCGAATCTCGTAAAAGTTTCTGCGTATTCTTTATAAGTAACTCCTCTATTCGGCATATCAATGATTCCTTCATTTCAAAATGTTACTGATTCTTCATTTCCCTCAATTCTAGGTTCACGAAGAACTAAGCATGAGCTTGCGAGTGCGTTACTAACTGGTCGTCATGTCATAATTGCAGGTCCTCCAGGTATTGGTAAGACTACTCTTGCAAAAAATGTTAGCAGGTTGCTTTCGAATCTTGTGCTTAATGATTGTGAGTATCATTGCGATCCTAAAGAGCCTTTGTGTCCAGTTTGTCGTTCTGGTAAGACAAAGACGCGCACTGTTTCTGGTGAAGAGCGTTTTGTTCGCGTGCAGGGTAGTCCTGATTTGGTTGTTGAGGATTTGCTCGGTGATATTGACCCAATCAAAGCGTTGCAATTTGGTCCGTCGAGTAAAGAAGCATTTACTCCAGGAAAGATTTTTCGTGCAAATCAGGGTGTGCTTTTTTTCGATGAGCTTAATCGCGCGCCTGAAAAGCTTCAGAATAGTTTGTTGCAAGTTCTCGAGGAGGGTAAGGCAACTCTAGGAGCGTATAGTGTTGACCTTCCTGCTAATTTTGTTTTTATTGGTACGATGAATCCTGAAGAGAATGCTGGAACAGAGAAATTATCCGATGTTTTTTTGGACAGATTTGATGTCATTAACATGAGTTATCCTGATGATGTGCAAACTGAAGTTGCGATTGTGGTTGCATCTGGAGTGAAGCTTGCTGTTGATGTTCCGAGTGATTTGTTGTCTGCTGTTGTGTTGTTTGTTCGAGTATTACGCAATCATCCAGATGTGCAAAAAAAGCCAAGCGTGCGTGCATCGATTGGTCTTTTTGAACGCAGTCAAGCAAATGCAGTGCTTGCAAAAAGAAAAACAGTTCTTGCAATAGATGTTGCTGATGCAGTGCTTTCTGTTCTTAGTCATCGTCTTGGTCTTAAGCCATCGTTGAAGTTCTTGCAAAAGCCTGAAGAGTTTATCAAAAAAGAGTTTGAGAAATTTGTGGAACAGCATCCTGAGCTCGGCGCGAGTGGTGAGTCTCTTTAGCGTAGGGGCTCTAGAAGAAAAAGAGATTTCATTTGGTTCAGATGGGGAAGGATTTCCAAGAGAGATTCCGGATGTAGAAGCATCTAGCGACGGTGAACTTCTGCAAGAAGCAACGAATCGTGGGTTGCAGAGTTTTATTCCTTCTGCAATGTTTAATAATGTTATTAGCAATTTTTCAATCGCAAGACAATTGTACGGCGATCGTATGCTTCGGTTGCTAACTGGTTTTTCTGCAGGTTCTCTTCAGCGTAACTTGCGCATTCCTGAATTTAAAAAAGAATTGAAACGAATCATGGAAGAGCGAATTCAGAATCTGCAGGACGAAGGAAAGCTTTCTTCAGATGGAAGAATTACAGATGAGGGAAAAAAGCTTGCATCAGTTGTTCTTTTCATGCAAGAACTTGATCTTCGCGGGGAAGGGTTGCGTGGGGAGCGTGATGCAATGCAAAAAGGTCATTACGGAGATCCTGCAGAGGTTCGTAAGTTTTTGCACGGGGATAGGTATAGGAATATTGATGTTCGTAATTCGGTGAGGTGTGCAGCTCGAAGACTTCATAAAAAAATTGGTCTTGATGATTTGCGTACGCGAGAGAGAAAGCGAAAAGGAAGTCTTGCAATTATTTATGGAATTGATGCGAGTGCGAGTATGAAAGGAGATAAGCTTGGAATGGCAAAGCGTGCTGGTGTTGCGCTTGCATATAAGGCAATTTCTGAACATGATAAAGTTGGGCTTGTTGTTTTTGGTTCTGATGTGAAGGACAAAATTCCGCCAACTTCAGACTTTTCGTTTATGTTGGAGCAAATTTCGAAAGTGACTGCGTCGCAACAAACTGATTTCGTTGCAATGATCGATGAGTCAGTTCGTTTGTTTCCAGGTGATGCAGAAACAAAACTACTTTTGTGTATTACTGATGCTCTTCCAACAACTGGTGTTGCGCCAGTTGATCAAACGCTTGTTGCTGTTGCGAAAGCTGCAGAAGCTGGAATAACTGTGTCCTTAGTTGGAATTAAGCTTGATGAGGATGGAACAAGGCTTGCGAGGCGTATTGCTGAAATTGGAAATGGTCGTTTGTATCTTGCGAGTTCGCCAGAAGGTGTTGATGCGCTCGTGCTTGCTGAGTATGAACGTGCATAAGATGTTGCAGTTCTAACGTTTGCTTGGTGAACCAAAGTGAACTCGCGAACGTTTTATATACATCCTCTTCTCCTCGCAAAGTATGGTTCTTGAGCAGTTGTATGGGAGTGATTTTTTGGTGAGGCATCCTATTGTTGGGTTCTTGCTTGGCTTTGGTTACACAATTGTGGGTGTTGCGCTTTCAATGTTGCTATTTCCTGATGATCCTGCACTAATTGCTGTTGGAATTACTGCAATTCTCACAATTCCCACTCTGTCTCTTGTTGCAAATAAGGAGCAAACAAGTCTAGAAAATGGCCTCTTGCCCGCATTGCGTGAGCATCTTCCATTAACGAAGTTGTACGTTGCATTATTCTTTGGTAGTTTTGCGGCATTTGCAGTGTTCGCCCTTGCTTTGCCTTCTCTTGCAACAAATATTTTGTTCAAACAGCAATTATCTGTTCTTTTTGGCAAGGCATTTGGCCCAATTGACTGGTCGAATAGTTTATTTTTTGATATTTTCATTAACAATATCAAAGTGTTCTTGCTTTGCTTCATCCTTGCGCTCATGGCAGGAAATGGGGCGGTTCTTATGATTTTGTGGCAGAGTTCAGTGTGGGGTACAATTTTTGGTAATATCGCGAAAGTTTCTGCACTAAAAATTGCCGCAAATCCTTTGATTATTATTGTTCTCATTCTTATTGCAGTTCTACCGCACGTGTTTTTGGAAATTCTTTCATACATTCTTTCTGTCGTTGCAGGTACAAGTATTTCGTCGAAAATTGCGAGTCAAAGTTTGTTAAGTGAGGAAACGTCAAATGCACTAATGCTAAATTTGGTAGTACTAGGAATTGGTTTTATTGTTTTATTGCTTGCTGCATTTGTGGAAGTTCTGGTGCTGAAAAATGTTACATTGTATCACACGATTTCGCAGTTCGCATTTAAGCCGTAAACGTATTTTATTGGTGGTTGACTGTTCGTGTTCATTGTTGTGTTAATCAATCGCGCGATTTTTTCGTGTGCGTTTCGTTGTCGTAGTGAAAGTTGTCGTCGTAAGCTCCGTCGTAAGAGACGTCAAGAGAGTCGTCGTAATAGTCGTCGTGAGAGGGGTTTTGCAGGGGGATGCTTCCACCCGTATAAAATACGAAGTGCTAGTTGTAGTGAAAAGAAGATAGCAATAGTCTTTCATTTCATCATTTATTGCTACTTGCAGTTAAGAGTTTTCCTGTACAAATCGCAACCTTTTAAAACAAAGGTTAATAAAAAGAGTTAGGGAAGGTAAGGCAATACGTTCGTCATAGTTTGCCTCCGTAGCTTAGTAGCCATAGCGGCGGTTTTGTAACAATTGAGAAAAAACAATTGAAAAAGAACCGCAGGTCGAGGGTGCAACTCCCTTCGGAGGCTTTGCTTTTCTGCCTTTTTTTTAGAAGCATTTCCAATAAAAACCGTCAGAAAGACAGATCTAACTTCTAAGTTTTTCGCTCGTAGGATTTTTGGTTAAAAAGTTATCGTTTCCATCTTCTGAATTGTTTGAAGTTCTTTTTTGCTGGTGAAGAATGGAATGATCCCAAATGACGCTCATGACCAGAATTTGGAGCAGGAGCAAGTACTGCAACTTTTTCAAATGCTGGTAGTGTTGAGGGGGAGAGGTGTCTTCCGAGTGTTCGTAGCATTCCTCCAAAACTTCGAGAGTCCTGTTGTGTTACAAGAGTGATAGCGTCTCCTTTTGCGCCTGCTCGTGCAGTTCTGCCGATTCTATGGACGTAATCATCAGGTGTTTGAGGTAGTTCGTAGTTGTAAACGTTGGATACATTGCTAATATGTAGTCCTCGTGAAGCTACGTCTGTTGCGACAAGCACTCCTGTTCCGCGTTTGTGTAGATTCGTGATTGTGAATGTTCGTTTGTTTTGTGAGAGTCCGCCGTGAATTTCTGTTGCATTTATTTTTTGATTGCGTAAATTTCTTGCTATTCTATCACAACTGTGTCTAGTCTTGCAAAATACGAGTGCAATTCCTTTTGTTTCATTTCGAAGAAAATGTACAAGTAATGAAAACTTGTCCTGCTGTGGCACGATATATGCGCGTTCAGAAAGTAGTCGTGTATCGACTTGTGTTTCTGCTTGAATGGAAACTGGTGCGTTCATGTACGAATGAACGAGAGAACGTAATTTTGGAGAAAGTGTTGCGCTAAAGAGCAGTGTTTGGCGTTGTTTTGGTGTGCTGCGTAAAATCTTTTCTACATCATCAATAAATCCCATATCAAGCATGCGATCTGCCTCATCAAGAACTACGTATGAAACAGAGGTTAGTTTAACTCCTCTTGACATGACATCAAGCAGTCGTCCTGGTGTTGCAACAACTACATCTGCAGTACGAAGCGCGCCAAGTTGTGGCCCAATCCCAACACCACCAAAAACTGAAACAATTCTAACAGGCAAATACTTAGAAAATCCTCGAAGTGCCTCGCTTACTTGAAGACACAATTCTCTTGTGGGTGTGAGAATCAATCCTTGTATTCCCTTTCCATGTGAGATCATACTCAGGAGAGGAAGTCCGAATGCTGCAGTTTTTCCAGAGCCTGTTTCAGAATGTCCAATGATGTCCTTTTTCTGAAGTATCAGCGGAATTGCTTTTTTCTGAATTTGCGTTGGTGCAGTATATCCTTGCTCATGGACTGCTTTTTGCAGTTGCGGTGGTAAATGAAGTTCGGAAAATGGCATGTGTTGCTCCTATGGTGATATTCTTTAATTATTGTTCTTATGGAGAATAGCAAGTGTTCTTTGTCGAGAGTCATTTATAAACGTTTGTTTTCAATAGGGCGTGGTGTTTCGAAAACCTTATGTACTTCAAATATGTTGGCTAGACTCGAGGTGATAGTATGGTAAACGTTATGATAAACTACGTTGCAGTAA
>JAHFPE010000070.1 GCA_023261345.1 Candidatus Woesearchaeota archaeon | reverse complement strand
AAAAGTCGCTGTCGTTCCTTTTCTGATGCAAACAATCTACCTTGATCAAATGCAGAACCTTGTTTTTCGAGAAGATATTGAACTGTTGATGCATACGCAAGGTGAACTGGATCGTGCTTGCTTCCAAGTCTTTTCAATACCTTTACTCGTCCAGATTCAAGTAATGCTGTCATCTTCTAGTAATTACCTTCATGCCCCTTTTAAAGATTCGGAAAGCTTTTATACAAGCCCCACGAACACCTATTAAGAAAAAAGAAAACGAGGCCATTATGCAAGATAAACTACTTCCAAAAGACTTACACATCACACTCACAAAAAAACCAAAAGGATGCAAAATAATAGAAGGATTTCCAGGGTTTGGTCTTGTTGCCACAATTGCAACTGGATTTCTCGTTGAGCATCTCAAGTGCGAACAAATCGGCAAGTTCTACTTTCCTGTGAGCCCAGCTGCAGTTGCCATACACAACTGCAAACTCGTAGATCCTGTCGGAGTATTTTATAACAAAAAATACAACCTCGTTATCATCCACAGCATCACTAATGTTGCAGGAATGGAATATGCAGCAGCAGACCTCATCATCGATGTATGCAAACAATTACAAGTACGAGAACTCATTTCAGTTGAAGGAGTTGGCTCACAAGAAATACCCCAAGAACCAAAAGCATTCTATTACTGCACGAGCAAAACCCCAATAACAGAACTTCAAAAGTACGGACTCAAATGTCTTGATGAAGGAATCATTATCGGAAGCACAGGCGCACTTCTACTTAAAGCTCCGGAAGAAAAAATTCCACTCACGTGCATATTTACCGAGACACATTCTGGACTTCCTGATAGTAAAGCTGCAGCAAAAGTCATTGAAACACTTGACAAGTATCTGCATCTTGACGTGCCATACGAACCACTACTCAAGCAAGCACAACAATTCGAAGAGCGACTCAAAGGAGTTATCGATCATCAGAATAGAACAAAAGAATTATTGTCTAAAGCGGATACGAATTATGTCGGGTGAGATTCGAGAAATCTGAAATAAAATTTGCCGAATGGGAATTAGTTATCCGCGAACTCGCGAAGGTTTAGATTCTGATTTCAACCAAATCGCCTACTTTTATGCCCTGCGCATTTGCAGTACCTGCATTCACTTCTAACACATACTTCCCCATTCCTGCATACGTACTACAAGGCTCTGTGACACAAGGAGGAACATTTTCGTAGAGTGCAGTGATTGTTCCATTATTTGAAATGAACATCATGTCCAACGGAATCAAAGTGTCTTTCATCCAAAACAATTGCTGCTTTTCAAAAGGAAACACAAACAGCATTCCTTTATCAGATGACAGAAACGTTCTGTGCTGCAGCCCACGCTCCCATTCCTCCGGAGTTTTCGCAAACTCAAGTGCGAACGTGTGATCATTGATTCTCACGCTAGGTTGCTCGCATGCAACAAGAAGAAATACCAAAAAGAGTATGCTAAGAAAAAAAACTGCCTTCATCTTCCACCCAACCGTCGTATGTAGTATTGTGTGGTGTAGAAAAGACGCTGAAATGCAGTAGGCGGATCTTCTGGTTGATACGTTTTTTCTTCTCCAACTTCCATTATCTCAAGATCATTAATTCTTAAGTCGCACATATCATCAGGAGCGTAACGAGAGGGCACATACTTTTCTGTTCCGCAACCTTTCAAGAAAAGCGAAAGCCCTGCGGCAAGACATATCGCAACAAGTCGAGAGTTGTTATTCATGCACTGCCTCATGACGCACGATATCCTGCCAATTAACTAGATTTTTCATGTCATCATCAAAGATTCTGCTGCACGCAAGATTCAACCACACATCAATAAATGGATAATTCTCAAGCTCATTTCTATCAAGAGTGTTAAACGCAAACAAATAATATTTTTTCCCATCATTTCTCTCTAGTATTTGATTCACTGGATCAAGCTTGTTTCGTAATGTTGGAGATGTTATCATGTTATTGTTCTGTCCTCGTTTTGTGCTCACGAGAACACCAACATTTTTTGCGTGATAAAACTTGTTAATTGCACCAATAACTCTTTTTTGATATTTTTGTATTGTTACAGGATCAAGCTCGCCGAATTTTTGCGTTAGTGGATTCCAACAAAATACGGGTCTCCTGCTCACTAATGCAACTTCAATTGGATGAAACTCACCACTCCCCACATACAAAAACGCATCGAGCTTTTTACTTAAAAGACGCGCAGCATCTGCTCTACACCCAAGCACTTGTCCTGCCATAATCGAATTTGGAAGCTGATTTCGCACCTGTGCAATTTTATGTAAGTGCTGCACTGTTGTTACAATGCCAATCTTGTTAGGTAAACGTTGAAGTATATCATCTGGCAATCTTACCTCTGCGTTGCTTTTTGCGTGAATAAATGCGATGCGCATACAATAATGAAGTGTGAACGAGTTTAAAAGCATGCCGCACAGTTCAAAGGTTCAAAAAAAAGAACATTCCCTTAAACCGCACGATAGTCACTCACAAGTAACGATAGATTTATATACGTGGTCTGTATTTCACCATGTAGATTTCATAAATATCCTATCAAGAAATAACGAGAGGTGAAAAACATGGATCAATTTAGAATGTACAAGCAACCGGGATCTCAAGGTAGAAAAGATAATACAATAAGATACAAAGGACTAGGAATGCAACTTGAGAACGGACTCATCTATGGTGCAATTGTTGCGATAACTTGCTCTGCAGCACTCGCAGCATACTGGGCGTATGACACACATTGTAACGATCAGAAAAGACCAGTACTGCAATCTGGAACTTCAGTAAACGTTCAAAAAAAACTCCTAGAAAAAGAAGAAACAAATCTCGAAAGTTGCGTTGAAATAATTATTGAAACACAAGCAGGAAAAGAAGAATCAGAACGTAAGTGATTAAGATTTCCAATACCATATAGCAATAAAAAAATACGACGATGTTTATTGGACCTTGCAACTGCGATTCATTCCTCTGAACATTGTTCCAAAAGAAAACGCCAGAGGACTCTCATAAACAAACATACCTCTGGCGTTTCCTCTGTAGGAATTGGGACTAGGTACTAACTTGCGTTTTTCTTGTGGCCGGAAATTAGGGGGTTTTAAAAAGGGGACGCTGCCTTTTTTATTCATGATTTGTCTTGGAATAGAAAGTACTGCTCACACATTTGGTGTAGGCATAGTTCGCTGGAACGGGACAATTCTTGCAAATTTAAAAGAAAGTGTCACTTCGATAAAAGGCGGAATGATTCCTGCTGAAGTGGCAAAACATCATCGTGAAGTTGCGAATAAAATTTTACATAAAGCACTTGAGGCAGCAAAAGTTTCTTTGAACAACATCAACCTCATTTCCTATAGCGCAGGTCCCGGACTTCCACCTTGCTTACGCGTTGGAAGAGATGAAGCAGTTCGCCTTTCAAAACAAGAAAACATACCCCTTATTGGAATAAACCACTGCGTGGCACATCTCACGATCGGCGATCTACTTTGCAAAACGCAACATCCCTTGTACGTATATGTATCAGGAGTTAATACACAAATAATCGCGCTCGCAGGAAAACGACTACGCGTCTTTGGCGAAACACTTGACATTGGCCTTGGAAACGCACTAGACAAATTCGGAAGAGCTGCCAACCTTGGATTTCCCGCAGGAGCAGAACTTGAAAAAAAAAGCGAAGGCGGAACCTACATTGAACTACCATACGCAGTCAAAGGAATGGATGTGAGCTTTTCAGGAATAGTCACAAAAGCACAGCGATTGCTAAAAGAAGGAACTCCATTATCGGATGTTTGTTTTAGCATGCAAGAAACATGCTTTGCAATGCTCACAGAAATCGCTGAACGCGCACTAAGTCACACGGAGAAAAAAACACTTTTACTCGTCGGTGGAGTTGCTGCAAACAAACGACTGTGCAACATGCTGCAAATTATGTGTAAAGAACGAGGCGCAACATTCGCAGCAGTTCCCCTAGAATTTTCAGGAGACCAAGGCGCAATGATTGCATGGCAAGGAATCTTAGAAAACAAATCAGGCAGAGTGGATAATCCTGAACTAGCAGATATTCGGCCGTATGAGAGAACTGATGATGTGGATGTAACTTGGTAATGGCTCAATATTGCACATGAAAGAAAGTAATCATGCGATTTTTCTAGCGGACAGTTCTACGTTATAGTTAAATTTTACGCCGCCTTAATATGCAACTGCGAACTTCTTTGTTCGTGCGGTACAATCACATCAGTTTGACCGACCTTTGTTCCGCAACCCTTGCACTTCTGACTTTGCAGCGCATCATCCCAAACAGTAGTTATTCCAAAATCTATTTTTTGCTGACACTTACCGCAATGCGGCTCAAGAAGTTGGACGCTGTCGAAGTATCGTATTGCCTGCATAGAATCACCGTATTTTCATTCACATGCTGGTATTCAAAAGCTTTTATTTATAAAATATAAGATTTCGCAAATCGCTCGCAACTGCTCGCTCACAGAAGAATCTTCAATTACGACGACTACTCTTCGGGTGTTTGTTTTAGCATTCACTGAGTGACTCATGGAGAACGAACTCGTGAATGTTATCTTTATAAAAAGCACCTAAACACCAGCGCTATGACGAAGAGAACGTTCCGAACACTCCAATGGAATATTGGTGGTGGGCTCAGAAGACAGCCTTCTTCAGATTCTCATGAAATTAAATCATATTGCGTTCATGATCTTGAACACATACTCAATATTCTCGATTTTAGAAAAGGAAAAAACATACAACGACCTGAGATCATCACATTCCAAGAAGCACACCAAGATGAAGCCCTTGATCAAGTAGAATGTCTTGCAAACGCTTTTGGATATGAATTCAGAGTTGATCCATACGCAAACTCACATCTTGAAAACCGGAAAAAACTCTGTCTTGGAATCCTTTCCCGATTTCCAATAAAAGAACACACCTATCATCAATTAGAAAACCCGAAATTTAGTCGAACACTTGACGGAGAAAAACGAACTTCCAACGATAAAGGACTTGCAAGAACAACAATTGATGTTTATGGCAAAACTTTAGACATTATTAATTTGCACCTTGTCCCCTGCGCTTGGTATGGTATTGATCCTTTGAGCAAAGCAACTAAAAACATGCGAAAAAATGTCATCACAACTATGGGAGCACCGAGTGCCTGCATGATTGTTCAAGGGGATTTCAACTATGATGATGAAACACTCGCTGAGTTTCTCCCATTGCTCTTTGATAAAAAAGGGTTTTCAGAAGTA
>JAHFPE010000069.1 GCA_023261345.1 Candidatus Woesearchaeota archaeon | reverse complement strand
CAAAAAAGAACGTTTTGAGTGACTACTCAAATCACGTACTTACGTTCAGAGAGAATGTGCACACAATTTCCGTTGCAGTTGACGCTGGAGGAGGAACAACATCTCTTGTACTTCCGCATGTTTTTAGGAAGCTTCCATTACAACAAATCATTCCACTTCATTTTGAGCTTGACAGCACGCTTTCGATTAGAAATCCAAATCCGATTGCAAGCGGTGCACTTACAAAATTACACGCTACAGTTCTTGAGAATAATTGCGAGTTAGGAGTTGCATTTGATGCTGATGGTGATCGAGTTGTATTTATTGATGAGCAAGGCGCACTTGTAAGGCCAGATATTGCTGGAGCACTTATGGCAAGAGGAGAGCTCAAGACTCTAGAAAAAATGAAGTATGATTCAAATACAATAATTGTCGACACAAGAACAGGTAGAGCAGTGCGAGAAGACATCATAAAACATGGCGGCAAAGTAATTGTCTCGCCTGTCGGAAGAACATCCGTTCAACGACTAATGAAAGAACACAACGCAATATTTGGTATGGAACGCTCAGGTCATTATTTTTTTCGAAATAATTTTTTCATGGACTCTGGAATTATTGGGATGCTAAAGATGTTTTCTGTTGTGAGTGATAAACATCAGTTATCCTCTCTTTGTTCTGAATTTGGAAGTTACGTTGGAACAAATGAATTAAACTTCATTGTTGAAAATAGAAGTTCTGCAATTGAACGCGTGAAAAACGCTTATTCTGATGCAAGATTAAGTACGTTAGATGGAATAACTGTAGAGTACAAAGATTGGTGGTGTAATGTTCGAGCAAGTAACACTGAACCAGTTCTAAGAGTAACAATTGAGGCAAAAACACAAGAAGAACTAAATAAACGAATTAAAGAACTAGCTAAAATCATAAAACCCTCAGAGTAAGAGAATTTATGATAAACTAAAATTGATTAAAATTCTTCTCCTCGCTCCCAATCATTCCATGCAAGCCAACGATTACGCATTCCTTCTGTGTTTAGACAGTTCTTGCAAAAACTACAATCTTCACCTAACGCAAGACTGTTACAAGCAGGACACACGAGGTTGTTGTTTTTCATTGTTTCTCCAATTTTGCAGCATATTCTTGAATTAACGCATCAGCTGCTACGCAGGCAGATGTTGCTTCCGGACTTTCTCCTCTTTTTTGAGTGCGCATACTTCGCAGTTCATACCCGAACCAGGTTACTCCACTTTGTTCAATACTTTGACACTTGTGGTCATAACTGGACATAAATTTTGTGTAGGGAATCTCTCCTGAAACTTCTTTCAAGAACCTTCTTGTAGGACCGCCAATCGTAAAATATGAACGTTCAATGCTTCGAACAAAAGGGACGTGAGGTACCTCATTCTTTATTATATAGAATTCCCACGAAGTTTCATGCTCAACATTACTCCAAACCTGATACACTTGGTATCGCGGCTTTACTGCCCACGTCATCCACGCGGTAAATAAAAGTCCTGCTAGACCCAAACTGAAGTTTCGAGGAATTTTCATTGTATCTCCAATTTTGCAGCGAATTCTTGAATTAACGCATCAGCTGCTTTACATGCAGCAGTTTCTTCTGGAGTATGTCCCCGCGTTGAATAACACACCGAACGAAGTTGAGCCCCCCCAAAAGTAACTCCACTTTGAAGAATTCTTGCACAAGTATTCCCATCATAGGATGTGTATTCTGTGAAAGGACATTCGGTTTGAATATACATTTCTGGTCCCCAAGCGCCGACAAAAGTGTTTCGAAATTCAAACCCTTTAATTAAAGGAACGTATACCAATTCGTTTTTTCTAACAGCAATTCCTGTTGGTTGTGAATCATGACCAATATGTGTAACTAGCGGGTAGACGTTATATCTTGGCATTGTTGCAAAAGCTGTGCCTGCGACAAGCAATGCAAGACTTGTTCGTAAACTGAACTTTCGAGGAAGTTTCATTTCATCTCCACTTCAGCAGAATATTTTTGAATTATCGTATCTGCTGCAACGCACGCAGCAGTTTCTTCAGCAGTACGCCCTCTATGCATTAAACGTGCTGAACGAAGTTGATATCCACAGAAAGTTACTCCGCCTCGATCAATTCCAGAGCAAGTCTTTCCATCATGTGAAAAATAATATGTGAAAGGCGCCGCGCACGGCTGTTCACCCACATGTCCGATTCCGATTCGAATTCCGTGTACAAACGGCATGTGAGGTAATTCATATCTAGCAATAGCTATATCCTTAAGTTGAGAATGTGCTAGATCTGGAATCTCTAAAAGTGATGGGAGGATATCATATCTCGGTTTTACTGCCCAGGTCATCCACGCAGTAAATGCAAGTCCTGCTAGACCTAAGCTGATGTTTCGAGGAATTTTCATTTTTTTACTCACTTTTGTTTTTCTTGATACATTGCTTCCCATGGAAAGTCTTGCTCCTTAAGATAAGCATCACCTGTTACATCATCAAGCTGCGCGATTCTACAGATAAATGGATTAAAATGCCATTGCTTATACGTGCCAAAAGGGCCGTTATCTTTGCCGTCTTTGAACATTACTGTTCCGTTGTATAATCCTCGTTGTCCGCGCTGAATTATATGATCAGGGATTCCGTCGCAAGTTACATCAATATTCGCTTCACCTACTTTTTTACCGTAGCGTAATTCATTCAAAGGCTCAGCAATAGCGAATACTGCCTTATTATTTGGAACTAGTCGCTCCGCAATCGATGCAAGATCGTTTCCAAATCTTGCATACACTGATGCTGCGCAAATCGTTCCTGCCAATCCAAGTAATGCTAGTCTTGATCGCCATTTCTTTTGCGAATTAGCTTGAATTGGTCTCATAACGCCGCTTAAAGATTATTAACTATATAAAGCTTTCGTTACTAGACAGGAGTTACTTTATTCGGGCAGTAAGTATCATTTGCTGCACAGTTGCATGCATCCTTTTGGTGAAGATGATGACTTTTATTGCGTACAGTGTATCTAGACACATCTCGCACAATTATTATAAATACCTCACGTTAATTTCTCACGTATGTCTCCTGAAGACCTTCAACAGTGGCGTAGCGCAGGAAAAGTTGCTGCACAATCACTTGAATATGGAAGAACTCTTATTCGCAAAGGTGCAGGGATGCGAGACGTATGCGATTTAGTCGACAAAAAGATTGTTGAACTTGGTGCCTTGCCCGCGTGGCCGACACAAATTGCGAATAATCATATTGCTGCACACTTCACTCCGGATTCAGATGATGTAGATGTATTTGATGCAGAGGTAGTTTGTCTTGATGTGGGCGCTCACGTGAATGGTTTCATCGGCGATAATGCGCTAACTGTTGATCTTTCAGGCAAATGGACAGAATTAGTTAAAGCTTCACGTGAAGCACTTGCTGCCGCAGGAAAAATGCTTGCACCAGGAGTTAAACTTGGAGATATTGGCAGTACAATTCAAGATGTCATTACGAGTTATGGATTTGTTCCTGTTCGAAATTTGTCAGGTCATGGAATTAGTAAATTCGTCATTCATGATTCACCAAGTGTTCCCAATCATGCAACAGGCAGCACACAATTACTTAAAGCAGGACAAGTGATTGCAATTGAACCATTTGCAACTAATGGCGCTGGAATGATTCGGGAGGCAGAACTAAGTAATCTTTTTTCATTTGTTGCAAATAAACCAGTACGAAGTCCGTTTGCAAGAGAAGTTCTTAGTTTTGTCGAGGAGTCTTATGGTCCTTTGCCGTTCACTACACGTTGGGTTGCTGCAAAATTAGGGGTTGGAAAAGCAAAGCTAGGTATAAAAGAATTACTTTCTGCAGGTGCAATTCATGCATATCCTCCACTCATTGAAGTTGGAAAAGGCATGGTTTCTGTTGAGGAAAAAACGTTTTTGATTGGTGAGAAAACTGAAGTGCTAACGAAGATATAAGAAATATATTCTACGCCTTTAATCCAGCTATTTCAATTGCTTTGCTGAAGTTTAAACACGTCTTCGCGTAAAACTCTCGTGCTGACTCAGCCAATTGCTCGAAGCCGCCATTAACAAATGCATCAACAAGATTTAGCGTATTGCTTTTTTCCTTCTCAAGTGATGCGAGTATTTGCGTTAAATCTGTTATTTGTTTTTTTCCTACTTTAACCTGTGCAAAACTTGCATTTGCCGTAGTTTCTGCGCCACAAACTCTATGTAGTTGCGTTAGGAACTCATGATAAAATCCAGATAACACTCTTCCGAGAACTATATTTTTTTCTTCATTTTCCGGCGCATGGCTTAGATCAAATACATCGCCAAACCAGGCAGTCATGTAAGAAGCGTCACAATGCAGACTACACGGTAAAAAACGCATGTTTTGTGCGCAAGTTATTATGCAGGGCTGAGTCCTCCTTCGGAAGCAATCGGAGAAAGACATCCTTCTTCACCTATTTCTTTTGTGACTGAAAGCCTGCCCTCTGCTGTTTGTGGCAAGTACAATGCACCTCTTGAACCGGCGCTTATAGTAACTCCTCCGTAAAAGGTGTTCTTTCCAAAAGCAAAGGGTCCTTCATCAGAGTAAAAAATAAAGAGCAATTTTTCTAATTCTTTTGGCACACTTTTTCTGGGGGTGATTGCGTTTATTAAATCCGGATGTTCTTGTGCAAGTTCTCTAAATGAATAGGTTAATTCATCAGTTGGTGCTTTTTGAAATCCAATCACCTCTGAATCAATACTTGGTTGTCGTGCAGTAAAATTTACGTGATGACTTGCACCGAAAAACCATCCTTTTGAGTAGATGTCATGAAGTTTCAATAAGGGAAAATTATCGGATGCAAGATCGTGAACTTTAATTCCGCGAATGTTGCCTAAGTGTAGTTCAACATTCCAGACGTGCGGGTCAATTTTCTTTTGATACATCTCCATCCATTCTGCGCCGTCATTAATTATTTCATTAGCTAGCGCTTCTTGAAATTCATCAAGCCCTCCTGTAAACTTCTGATAAAGTAGTTCAAAAATAGTTGCTGGGTGAAGGTGGCTTGTGAATCCTAGTTCTTTCAGTCTGGCTTTTGATGCAACAAAATCATATGTTTTCTTTCCTCCTAAAGTGCTATCTTTTTCTTTTTGAGTAACGGAAGGGCTATTGAATTCAATAAAGCAATTGTTAAACCGAACTCCCCTTACAAGCGCTCCTATTCTGTAAACCTGCCATCCTCTGTAATTTATGGCTATTTCACTTCCTATGGGGTGTTCGTTCACTACCTCCCAATATTTTTCTTCTGGTTCTGCCAAGAGTACGGTTTTTG
>JAHFPE010000068.1 GCA_023261345.1 Candidatus Woesearchaeota archaeon | reverse complement strand
AATATGAGTAAACGTAAACGCGAGCCTTGACCATACCTTCTCTCTACAAACATGTAGCAACTTTTTCAGATAGACTATTAAAACATTACTATAACGTGGCTCTGTAAAGAACACGGAACTGCCCATAAAACTCATTTTCTTTATTACGATCAGCAACTAATGATAAAAACAAAAATCTCTTCACTTCAACAAAAGATAACAGAAGGATCTTGTGAAAAACTCTCACTACCTTCTCTACACTATAACTAGCACTACGTATTTTATACGTGGGGAGGCGTCCCCCCGCAATACCCCCCTCACGACTACGACGACGCGCACATAAATGAACTACAAGCAGCATTAGAAGAGTTTGGTCGAATTATATTATTAAAAAATTCGCTGGGTCTAAAACCCCGAACTTTAGTGCGAAATTTTTAATTCCAAAAACTCGCTGCTTGGCGATGAGCGTAAAACCGTGGGCTTTCGCCCGCGGATAGCTCCTAGCAGCGAGTTTTTGTTATTTATGTAAAACTTCATGCTATGCAAAACTTTATGCGTTACTTATGTTTCTAACTAGTTTAGAGTAACTTAGAGTAACATTTATAAAACCCCGCCCAAAACTATGTAGTAGCCCGTCGGACTACCACCGGTAGGAGGGCAACATGCAAAAAACAGAATTACAAAAAACATTACGCGCGCTCAAAACGCCTGAAAATAAACGCAACTTCAGTCAGAAGTACGACTTAATCATTAATTTGCGTGACTTAGATTTAAAACAACAAGACAATCAAAAAGACCTTTTTATTACACTACCTCATGAGAGAGGAAAGGCAATACGTATTGGAGCAATCGTTGGACCAGAACTTGCACAAAGCGCAAAAGCAGTGGCAGACACAGTCATTACAACAGAACAATTCCCGGGTCTTGATAAGAAAAAAATTCGCAAAATAGCATCAACAACAGACTTCTTTATTGCACAAGCAAACATCATGCCGGAAGTTGCAAAAGTCTTTGGTAGAGTACTTGGACCACGAGGAAAAATGCCAAACCCAAAAGCAGGATGTGTAGTTGCGCCAAACGCAAACCTCGCGCCGCTCATTGAACGACTCAAACACACAGTCAAAATAAGCATCAAAACACAACTCAGTATCAAAGCACTCGTCGGCAGCGAAACAATGCCTGAAGAGCAAACCATCGAAAACATTCTTGCAATCTACGACGCTGTTGTCAAAGTACTTCCCAAAGAAACAGAAAACATCAAGAATGTACTTCTCAAACTCACTATGTCAAAACCTATTAAGGTGGTAGCGTGAAACAAATTAAAATTTACCGCCTGATAACCATCACGGTGATTGCATGAGCGCAAAAAAAGAAGTGGCACAAACGCATGTAGCAGAATGGAAAAAGAACACAGTACAAGAAATTGCAACACTCTGCCAAAAGTACCCGATCATTGGAGTTCTCAATATGGAATCCTTACCTTCGGGCTCACTCCAACAAATGCGCAGTAAACTACGAGGAACAGTAGACATCGTCATGACCAGACGATCACTTCTCACACGTGGATTTGCAAAAGCAAAAAAACCAGGAAGCGAACAACTTCAAGAATACATTAACAAAGGAATGCCAGCGCTCCTATTCACAAAAGAAAATCCGTTCACACTTTACAAAACCCTCAAGAAATCTAAAACAAGAGCGGCAGCAAAACCTGGACAAATAGCGCCTTACGATCTTGTCATTCCTGCTGGACCAACACCCTTCTCGCCAGGACCAGTCATTAGCGAATTCGCACAAATCGGAGTTAAAGCAGGAGTTGAAGGCGGAAAAGTAGCAGTAAAACAAGAGGCAATAGTTTGCAAATCTGGAGAACCAGTAAAACCAAATGTTGCAAGCATGCTCGCACGCCTGGGCATAGAACCAATGGAAATTGGACTCAATCTAGTTGCAGTCTACGAAGCAGGAACAATTTACCTAAGAGATGTACTTGACATTGATGAAACACAATTCATGCAAAACTTACTTACTGCAATCTCATCTGGAATCAACCTTGCAGTCGAAGCAGCTATACTAACACAAGATACAACAGACCTTTTGATAGGAAAAGCATACAACAACGCAAAAGCAGTCTGCATCGACGGAGGAATACTCGCGCCAGAAGTTGCAGATGACGTACTTTCTTCAGTAGAACGAACAGTAACAAGCATCATGCAAGACATTAATATTGAGGAGGGAACAACCATGGAATATGTATACGCAGCAATGCTCATCCACAAATCTGGGGGCAAGGTTGACGAAGCAACAGTAAAAAAAGTGCTTGAAGCAAGCGGCAAGAAACCTGATGACGCAAGAGTCAAAGCACTCGTTGCATCATTGCAAGGAGTCAACATTGACGAAGCAGTAAAAAAAGCAGCAGCAGCACCAGTAGCCGTAGCTGCAGCACCCGCTTCAGGCGCACCTGCAAAGAAAGAAGAAGAAAAGAAAAAGCCAGAAGATGAAAAGAAGTCAGAAGAAGCAGCAGCAGCTGGACTTAGCGCACTCTTTGGCTAAACAAACAAATCAAACAATTGCTACGGACAACCGCAGCAGTGTTAGCACTAGGTAGCTCGCGCTCGCGTACTACAGTGCTAACACAAAAATACATATGATTATATTTAGTAAACGAAAGGAGAAATTAACACATTCAAGTGCTCTACCATGAAGATAGCGTCCCTTAACAAAGACCTTCATTCTCTTCAGAACCAACTCAATTCAGAAACAGCTACGCAACGAGACCTCCATGACAAACGCGCAGCATTAAGCAAAGAAATCAGAGATGCAATAAACCAAGTACGAAAAGAACGAGAAGCGAGAGATGCCTTAACACATGAAGTACAAACACTAAAAAACGAGAGAGCAGAACTCAATAAACAACTCGCAACAAAACGAGAAGCTCACGCAAAAATTCTTGAACAAAAAAAAGAACTCATTACAAAACTAAAAGTTGGAGACCCCGACAGCATTATCAAAGAAATACGAAGAATAGAATACGCAATAGAAACAGAAGCACCAAGTTTTGAAAAAGAAACAAAACTTATGAAACGGATCAACCAACTCAAAAAGCAACTAACAAGTGCAAAACAAATTACGGAAATCTCAACGCAAGCACGTAACTTGCACACTGAACTCTCAGCAATCAAACAAAAAGCAGATACCATTCACGAACTCATACAAGACAAAGCGCACGCATCTCAACAAAAACACCATGCCACAGTACAACTCAGCACAAAAATTGACGACTTAACTACACAAGAAAAAGAAATTACAAAACAACTTGCAGTACGAGAAAAAACACTAGGACCAATTAACCAGCAACTTGAAGAAAAACTTGAACAGTTCGCAACAGCAAGTGAACATCAACGACAAGAAAACGTCGTACGAACAGCACAACGAACTGCAACCATCAAACAACAACTCGCACAAAAACGCCTTGCTGTAGAAGATAAACTCAAACGAGGAGAAAAACTCACCACAGATGACTTACGAATGCTACAAATGATCGTTGAACAAGAAGAAGAACACGAAAAAGGCGAAAAAAAATGACGATAGTCGCCACGAAAAATGAAAAATTAAAAGGAATACAGTTTCGTATCATTTCCAATCTTGGTGACAATAAAGTACGGGTTTCTGAATTTGATAGAAAAGATATTTCTCAACTAATTGAAGAAACTCTCAAGGAGTCAAATGATGGAACGTATGACCAAACTGTACTTGGCTCTATTCCATATGTACTAACTCCGGAACGAATGAATGACACATTTGCAGTACTTGCGTACGATAACACTGCAGAACCGCATTCCCTTGTTGCATGTGGATTCTTCAACGAATGGAAATCCGCACGTGCACCAGAAGCAGAAAAACCAGAGTGGCAAGTACGAGGAATGTACGTTCGATTAGCATATCAAGGAAGAGGAATTGCAACTAAAATTCTTAAACGAATAGAAAACGAGGCACGAAATCAGTGTCTTGAAAAAATAGAACTTGAAGCTATTCATCTGCCACGAACAGTATCTTTCTACTTACAAAACGGATACGAAGAACTTTTTAATGGAACTAGAGATGTGAATGGAAAAGGCCAGTATCTTACGTGGACAAGAATGAGAAAGGCACTGTAAACAATAAAATAACCTTTATCCCATCTTGAGAAAACAGTATATACGAAACCCGGTTTTTTCTGCAACTAGCACCTGCGGTCGTTGCCGCTTCTGAACAAACTAAACGAAAACGGCGCAGGTTATTTTTTACATAGATCATTCTGCGCAGTTTTCCCTTTAGTAATACTGACGGGGCGCTCAACATGATTGCTAGTTGCTGTACTAATCAATTTTTTATCGTCTCTTTTTTTGTCTACCAGCAAAGCTGTTTGCAGAAATATCCTCATTCAAAATGCAGTTCCTTTCATGAATATCTTCTGCCTTCAGATCAGTCTTCTTTAGTACCTGCTCTTCTAACGCAAACCCTGCTTTTTCTAGCAGCACCAGTTTTCCTTTTGCACCCTCATATTCTTGATACCTTTTGTATCTGCTTTTGAAATCAGTATATCTTTCTTTCAAACTAAGAACGCCAAACGGGCCAACACGCTGGTCAGCATACAAACAAATCTTCCAAACCCAATCATTTGATGCAAGACACGCCTCATTTTCCATAAAAGACAATTTCTGAATAATACGCAATACACTCTTAGGAATACCAACCTCCTTTGCCATTTTCGAGGTAGCTACATGAGATTCAAAACCATATTTTTTTACACATTTTTCTTTCACACTCTTCCAATGCAAAAGATTCTTTACTTCTGCACCAAGCATCTTCTTACTATCTGCACTTTTAAGATCCATCTTGACTACATTCCCGATATCATGCACGAGCAATGCAGCAACAATTACTGTCTTTTCTTCAGTTCCTAGAGCATTTTCTTGCCAATGATTGCAAATCAACTTTCCAACAGATGCAGCTCGGCGCATATGCAATTTTAGATTCGGTAGCAGATCAAAATGCGCGTAAATCGCGTCGATTGAAGAAATAATCTTTGACGGAGACAACAACTTTAGTCGATTAGTCATATCGCAGATAGAAGAAAAATCAAGTTCTTATTTCTTTTGTTCTTCACTATGTAGAATCACGTGTCGTAACGGATACCACCATTTACATTTTATCTCATTTAACACATATCCTCTCTCTTTCGCAAGTATCTTCCACTTATTCCATGAACGAAACGCAAATGGAGTAATCATACCTTGCAATTTATTTACACAATCAATACCAACTGCGGCAATTGAAGGTA
>JAHFPE010000002.1:10298-18604 GCA_023261345.1 Candidatus Woesearchaeota archaeon | reverse complement strand
TGAGTGTGCCTGAACCCCCTCCGATAGCAATAATTACGTTTGCTGCAGAAATCAATTCGAATTCGCGAGGACCGCCACGTTCCTGATTCGTATTTTGTATTACTGATGCTGCATGAGCTGAGTCACCAGGGAATTTTTTATGACTAAAACCAATTGTTGTACCGCCTAAACGTTTTGCAGCTAACGCAGCGATTATTGGAAGCGATTTCGTATGATTTTCTAATCCAAACAACAACTGACATTTTTTTCTTGCAATTACTTCTCCAATTTTTGCAGCGTTTTTTTTATTGCGTTCAAAAGAAGGTAGATCTGAACAAGATCCAATGACTGCGATCTTTAATGACTCATTCATTGTCGTTTCCCTAGCACGCTTGAGGTGTATGCTATTGCTTTATGTAACGAACTCGTAACTACCTTCTTATTGCTCAAACTTTTTTTGTGCAGAAAAGCAACGAATGAAGAAAAGAAAATATCGCCTGTACCAACTGTGTCATTCACGAAAATACGTGCGCCTTTTTTTCGAATAATTTTTCCGTTGTTCCAACATACAACTCCTTTTGCGCCACGTGTAATTACTACGATTTTAGGTCCTAACTTTGCGAACTTCCCTAATCTCGCAGTTAGCGAAATATCTCTCCAAATAATTTTTGATTCCAATTCATTACACTTCAGAATTGAGACAGCTTGCAGAAGATCGGTCAGGTTTTTAGGTTTTTTTTTATCGTTGTCTAAGAGAAATTTCTTTTTTTTGTTTCGCATAAATCCTTGTAAGTCAAGTGCTATAATTCCATCTTTAAATTGAGAAGGATGAAATTCATCAGATAACGGAGAAATAAACACCACTTTTGGCTGTTGGAAAACGCGCGTTATTCTTTGGAATGAGGGAACTTTCGAATTGAGTTGACAAGAAGTGAATTGTTCATTTTCTGTAATCAGAAGTGAGACTGTCTTCCGAATAATTTTTATTCCGCGTAAGTCACGTGAGGGCAGAAGGTGAATATCTTTTTTTCCAATGGTTGTGATGATGCTATGATCAACACCTAAATCAGTGCACACATTACTGAAGAAAAAGGGCGCGCCACCAAGACGAGTAATCTTTTTTCCATTCGCATTAATGGTGTCATTTGTGATTGTGCCACAGCAAATGAGTTCAGGTGCAGTTATATCCTCTTTTCTTTTAGTTTCTAACACAGTATCCTCCTGATATCATTTATGTTCCGTACGCTGTATGTCGCAACACTTTCCTTATTATGAGGGTTTACTTGAATGGTTTTAATTCCAAGTGCATTGCTAGGCAGAATATCTATCGTTGGATCATCTCCAATCATCACGGCGTCGTTTGCGTCAATACCAAGCTGATTCAAGACTTGCAAAAAGCTTGCAGGAGTCGGCTTTCGTTCGGTGCTCTCTCCAGTCCATACGCGTCCCCAAAAGTAGCGCGCAACGCCCAATTCTTCAAGCGCATGATCGATCCAAACTCTTGGCGCGTTACTCAGTATCGCTAGACCAAAATCTTTTTCCACTAGCTTGTCGAGAGTTCCGGGCAATAGTCTTCCCTCGATCATGTATTTTTTTGTATTTACTCTGCCCCATGTTTTTCGAAAGTATTCCTCTTTTGATTCACAGAATCCTTCTGCAACAAAACCTTCACTTACTTCACCTTTGTATTGTGTGAAGATACGATTAACTTCTGCTCGAGGGTCAACTATTCCAGGTTTTACTTTACGCATTACGTCTGCAGATCTATCAATAATATCATGCCAAAATGGAAGGTTGGTAAATTTATCATCTGGTTGCATGTACATTGTTCCGTCACAATCCATGATTATTAGTTTTGTCATTTTTTCACATCCACGTTTTTTCTTTTCTTTTTTAGATTACTTTAATTTAGTGAAACATCCCAACTACATTGCGGGGTACAACACTTGTAATCTTCGTAATAGGACCAGCACATAGTCTATTTTGTCCTTATCAAAACTCCTTGCTAAATACGAGTCTGGCCTTGCAAGTTCGAGGAACAAGTTAGGCGAGGTTTGAAGTCTGCAAATATTGTTTCTATCTAATACTTCAGAGTATTCTTCTCTAGTTGTGCAACGTCGTAATTGAGGGTATGCTGACTTCAAAAACTGAACCGGTGTCATTGCTGCAAGATTCTTGCGTGAAATAGGCGAAACGAAATCATCAATGTGCCACACTGCATCAACTGTAGAAATGTCGCGAGCGCACGTTAATGTAAATGCGTATTTGCTTTGCAGTTCCGCAAGTCGATTGTGCGCATGCTTTCCAACTATTTCAATTGCAACTTTATCTGGATGGTACGCTTGTACTACCTGTTCAATTGTTTTTCCTGTAAATGCCACTGTGTCAAGGAATATCGTTTTTTTCTTTTGTCTATCATTTAACGTTTCCGGTAGAGGTGGAAAATTAGTTTTGAAGTTCATTCTTTGCCACTCGGGAATTAATTGTATACGGGAAATTCCTATTTTGTGCAGAATATTCTCTCCTTCCGAAAAAATAGAGTTGTATCGATCTGGCTCTGAGGTTATTATGACGTGCTGTTGTACATCACCTAGCACAGATTTTAAAAGTTCAAGATCGTCATCTGCGTTTTGATGTTCATGTAGGATGCCGGGCAGAGATAGCGTTTGGATTAATTCTTCGCTTACCTCCAATAACTCTTCTTTATCTTTGATAGCATTCGTTCGACTAATTACTTCTGAAGTAACCCAGAAAATTGAAGCAGGAATTGCAGAAGTACTGCTATGTCTGATCAATCCACTTTCTTCTTCCGCTCCATTCAGAGTAATTGCGCAATGCTCTGGATGTCGATTCTCTGAAAAGTCTGAATGTTTTTTTTGCATGTTGTCCTCACCAAACCCTCCAGGGGTTATCTTCTAGATTTCTAGTAATTTCTTGCAATTGGCGTTGTTCACCGTATAGTATGATCTCATTTGCCCGCGCAGGGATTTCTCCTCTTGCTACCGCATCTACTGCAGTTGGGTAATTAGACAAGAATTCACACACTGCAAAACCATCTTGAAATCCAGCAAGCGTCTTTGGAAATGCTAATGCTCTTTCTAGTAGCGTTTCATTTTGCGTTCCTTGAAGTTGAGGGCATTTGTCTCTTGAAACTATTTGAATAAAGACAATCAGGGCGATTGCCCGTTCTTTCCTCGAGTGTTTCGGTTTGCATGTGGTTCTCCCAAATGTGTTCATCAATCTCTCTTTCGATCTCGCTGAACATTTTGATTGTTTATTTTTCTTACAACGTTAGTCTTAAGCATCGCACTTTATAGACCTTATTGAACAATATTCAATTAATAACCGAAAGTTTTAAATAAAATTGAAGAATATTCAATAATATGAAGGATATTGCACCAAAATTGATTGGACTTCTGAAAGGAGGATACTGCACTCCACAGTTAGGACGCCTTGGCAGAACATTACGTGAACCAGTTACAACATTACAGTATAACGTAAAAAAGCTTGAACGAGAAGGAGTGGTTCATTCATACAAAGCAGTATTTGATTACAAAAAAATCAATGAAGGACACTGCACATACCTCCTCATAAATTTAGAGCCTTCCAAATATGGCGAACCAGAAGAAGTTAGCCAAAAAATTGCAAAAAACCCCTCTGTTGAAAGTGTTGATGTCATAACTGGAGATTATGAAATCATAGTCAAACTTCGCTGTAAAGACATTGATGAATATTACGCATTTGTGAAACAAGCAATCAAGCAGTATGGAATTTCAAAAGTTATTTCTCTTACCTCTCTTAAGCAGGTTAAGACAGAGTTTGTGAATTGCGATAATTGAGTACTGTTTTGAGGAGGAAATACATCTTTAGTTCATTCTCGGATTCCTCGCATGGTCTTTCGCAATGGGACTTGCACTAATTCTTCCGGTGTTTACCATTTCTTGAAGGCGATTTATTGCCCAGATCTTCGAAAATTCAGGTTCAAGTATGCAGCTTTTGTAGTCTTGAGATTTACAGTATTCTCTGTATTCATCAATGTTGTTCATTGTTAGTGTGGCTTGTGCAAGTTGTTTATTGTGTTCTCTTGCCATTCGCACACCCTCTGCAAAACCATCTCCTAATCCTCGCAATGCGAAACCCAGATATAATCTGCAAACTTCTGCTGTATGATCAGGCATTTTTGAATGGAAGTAATTTAGTGCATTGTACGTACAAAATGCTCTAAGAACCTCTCCAAATTGTGCGCATGACTCAGTAGGATGAGGAGTTTCATTTCTTGCAAAACATCGCATGATTTGTTCAAGAGTTTCATATCCTTTAGGATTCTTATTTGCAAAATACCAGTGGCCTGCTGCACTTCCTTGGACTAATACTGTATTTTGTGGAGTGCTATTTATGAGTTTTATGTGAATAGTCTTGGTCTTTTTATCATAGTACTCACGTTCAGAAAGTTCCATGTTGACAGTATTATTTTTCGTTGCGCCATACTCTTTCCATAGGATCTGAATCGCCTTCAGAAATCCTGAATAGAATTCTTTAGTTCTTTTCCTTTGCAACTTTTGTCCTTCAGGAACTAACCTACTTAAGAAATTGCGTGAATCACAGAATTCTTGATATTGAACTGCTGTTTTAAAATGAGAGATTGTTGCAATATCTTGTGCAGAAATTTGTTTGAAAAGGGAATATGATTCTTCAAAGTATTCTTGAGGAAGAGACTCTTTTTGATGTGATGGGGGACTTTGCAGCAGATCTTGAAGTTTTTTGTCGTTCGTTACTTTCATGAGCATGAGTGGCGTTAATGTAGTTGTGATTGTCCATAGTGCAGCACCGAAAGTCAATTCATCTTCGAACAAATTATTTGGTTCATGTATACTTTTTATTGCTTGATTTCCCGCGATCAATAGTTCAGGTCGCGCTGCTGCATAAATTGCGCTAGTTGCATAAGCTGCAAGAGCATAGTAAATAATTTCCGGGCTTGCTTCGAGCCATCGGGGATCAAGTAATTTCATTGTAAGATTAGTTGGAACTGGATAATCAAGCATTTGTCCTGCTTCTTTTGCAAGAGCAGCAAATTGTTTTTCTAGTTCTTGTTTCACATCCTTATCAAGAGGCATACCTTGGGACTTTGTGACAAATTAATAAATCTGGTGTAAGATTTCTCTGTTCGCGCTACGCTCACAGCGGAATCTAAGACTACGACTACCATCGAGGAGTTTGAATAACTTATAGCAAATAGCAAAAAATTTACGAACTTTCTCGTTGCAATTTGCTATTCTAGCGAATCTCGCAAATAGTTTCATAAATACAGAGATTCACTATGATCAGAAATAGTCAAACTCCTCAAAGAAGAGGTTTGAATCCAACACAAAACTAGGGTTATTCAAACCTCTCTATTACTGCAACTATCTCGCGTATTCATCGAAACCTTCACTCACGTGAGCTGCTGAGTAGTGAGAATGTAGTGAACTCTCAACTTTTTCACAACCCTTTTATACTTCTACATCATATTCACACTATGCAGACAGGTGTTCAAGTTGCTGATGCAATGACTCTTCGGCCAATCACTTGCACTCCGTCTGCTTCTCTTTTGGAATGCGCGCTTTTGATGAAAAATATGCACGTTGGCTCATTAATCGTGAGAGACGGAGAAAAGCTTCTTGGCATGTTTACTGAACAAGATATGGTGAGAAAGGCAATGACAACAGATAAGCCAGCCTCGCAAATCATGTGTTCAGAAATCATGGAAGAAACCCTAATTACAATTGAGCCAGATGCAGACATTCAAGATGCGCTCTTACTTATGGCAGATCATAACATTCGTCATCTACCTGTTTTGCATAATGGAAAAATGGTTGGCTTGATAACCGGAAAAGACATTCTGAAGCTAGAACCTGCACTTTTTGAATTACTCCATGAAACAATTGAATTACGAGAACAGGAACGAAAGATTAGAGAAGAATAAGATGTTGAACGAGAAGTATGAATCAATCAAAGAGATTAATTCTGGCAGGATGTCTTGTTATTAACGATAAAAAACAGATATTACTTTTGTTGCGCAAGGATCACAATCATTACGAGACACCCGGAGGCAAAGTAAATCCTGATGACTGCGAAAATGCAGATGCGATATCAATTAATGATCTTGCCAAAACTGCAGAAAGCGAATTATATGAAGAGCTTGGAAACCATATTACTGTTTCGCCGTTGTCTTATTTTGCAAGTATTGAATTTAGAGTTCCTGACGGCAGATTAGCAACAGCGAACAAATTTCTCACGAGAATAATTTCTGGCAAACCTATTGTTAATGAACCCAGTATTTTTGAGAGATTTGACTTTCTGCCTATCTCAAACCTAGAAAACTATGAATTATCACCTGACTTAAAATTACTGTTGCCGAGAATAAAATTCCTTCTGTCAACAAACACATAAGAGTAATATTGGAAATTATACCTCGCAGGTGGCGTATTCATAAATTTTATATGTCTAACTCTAAACGTTCTTTCAATGCAGCATTTGCGTTTTCAAAAAGAATTATTGTTCTGGTACTCAGTGAATAAACGCGATTTTCCGTGGCGCAACACTAAAGATCCCTACAAGATTCTTGTTTCAGAAGTGATGGCACAACAAACGCAAATTTCGCGTGTGCTTTCGTCCTATCTTGCATTCCTGAAAACTTTTCCGTCGGTAAATGTACTGGCACAATCTTCAGTTTCAGATGTGTTACATGCTTGGGCAGGCATGGGATATAATCGCCGGGCCGTCCTGCTTCATCGAACTGCTATTGCTGTTGTGCAAAAGGGAAGATTTCCTAAAACTTCAAAAGAATTAGTTGAACTTCCAGGAATTGGACCTTATACTGCGTCTGCAGTTGCCAGTTTTGCGTTTGATGAAAAAATCGGAGTTGTTGACACAAATGTACGACGAGTGCTTTCACGCATATTTTTTGGAGTTGAGAATTACGATGAGAAACACGTGTTTGCTCTAGCACAAAGACTTGTCCCAAGTGGAAAAAGCAGAATTTGGAATAATGCAATTATGGAGTTTGGTGCACTTATTTGTTCAAGTGTCCCTCAATGCACAAGTTGTCAGTTTGCTGAGGTATGTCTCTCATTAAAAAAAGGCTTTCCAAAAGGAATTCCAAAAACTAAACAAGCCAAATTTGAAGGATCCAATAGGCAAGCAAGAGGGTTGATTCTTAAGATGCTCAGAGACACATCACAACATCAACTCAGTCTATCGTACGCAATTATTCAGAAAAAAGTGAAAAGAAAAAAATTGCGCGAACTAATTGAACATATGCAAAGAGACGGGTTACTTGTTCTTGAAAAAGATGTTGTCAGATTGCCTTGAATTAGTTGGAGTGCCACCCTCTTTCTACAGCTCTGCTATAATTTGGTGCTTGATTACCACCACTACTATAATCGACCCGCCCCTATTGTGAGCTGTGGGTTTGCAAGTGGAGGGTAACCTTCTCGATTTCGCTAGCGCTCAACTTTTAAGAAGATTAAAAAACACACTACTCCGCACCAACAAATCTTTTCCAATAATGATTTACCAAAGCAAGAACTCCTTTTTCTCCGAATTCAGTTCGCGCGTGTTCAAGTGTAACATCACACATGTGTGGTTCCTGCCAATACGAATGAAGAATCTTACATAATTTCTTCCTTTGCGTTCTTGTAATGTACCACACAGAATTAGCTTGATCATTGTAAAACGGTAAAAAGAGAAATTCACGGGGGTCAGATGTGTGTTTTTTCACGAACTTTGTTAATCCAATAAGAAGATTTGGGTCAACTTTTTCTCCAAGAAACTGAATAGTAAATGAGACCTTTGCTTTATTGTCGGAAACTATCAAAACTGCCTTCTTATTTTCCTGCAACATTGAATCTGGCGTGTAACCAAGCAACCCCTGCCACTGAATATTATACGTATCAAATCTCGCAAGGGTAAGAAACGATTTGATCAGTTTTTCATAACCTTCTTTTATCTCTGTATCTCCTAAACCAGAAAAATATTCATAATAGTCCTTATGCACGCACCTGCGTTCCAACAAAGGAAGTATACTGAGGATTGCATTATTCTGAGCTTCATCTGTTGAACAATATGAACTAGCGAGCGCGCGCTGCTCATAGACTCGCATAGGAACGAGTTTTATTTCCGCCTGATCCAATAACCCAATTTTTTCTAGTTCATGTGCAGCTTCATTTGCTTTAAGAAGTATCTCCTGAAGACAAACGTTTTTCGGGTATGTCTCGCATAAGATGCCAAGATCCTTGATTTTTTTCAAGAAGTTCTCTAACAACAGATCCAATACAGTTATGCAGTTC
>JAHFPE010000002.1:0-10288 GCA_023261345.1 Candidatus Woesearchaeota archaeon | reverse complement strand
CTAGACTAATCGAACCCTTACTTGTTACCAATACTTGAGGCGTAATAATTACCAAGCAATCCTCATTTGCTTGCTTTATTCGTATACGAAATCTAAATTGTTTATACACTAACATACACAGAATGCCATAATAGTCTTCTTGCTTGCTTTCAAAAACTCCCTCTGAAAAGAGAATATCTGGAGAAATTTTCCCTTGCTCAACATCTTTCAAAATTATTTCTGCCACAAAATCTATTCTATGCTCGCTCTTATAAACTTAATCGCAAGAAAAGAGTATCTTACGACTGTTTAGTTCAAATTGACTCTCTTCTATTAAGAAACAACTTCTGTTCCCCTGTTTGTGACGCCAACTAAAGAAGGTGGTGGAGCCTCATGAATGAAAACGTACTCTGTGAACGTTAAGAAACTTGTTAAAAAACTCTTCGATTTTTGGGTTTTGTGCATGTGTCACGGAAATTGAGAAAAACGGAGAATGAACTGTGTGCTGTGCACTTCATGCTTGTTCTGTACGTTCTGTTTTGCCTTTCGGACTAGAGTTCTCCATAGTTCGTGAAGCTTGTTGAAACGGGAATTCATGAATTGTTGAATCTTGACCTCGTGCCTGCACTCTCGATGTTATGGTTTGCATTGCGGTGCATTGCTTTACGCCCCATAAATACGCGCCCTCAGCAAATAGAATTTCGAGAGCGAGTTATCCGCCACACGTTTTGCAAGATCATCAAACCAACATTTGACAAAATAAGAAACTTAATATCTTTCACGTAAAAGTAATCTCTAATTCCGTTTTATCTCTTCACACTGTTTAAGAAAGCCACAATCTTCTCATTAATATCCGGTTGTGTTAGCATTTTTTCTGCATGTCCTGCATTCTTATATGAAATAATCTCGTGCCTGCCTGAAAGAGAGGCATTAAGCGATCTGCTTGATTCTGCACTGTACGCATCATCTTCAGATGCAATGATAAGAATAGGTTTTGTAATTCTCTTGCTAGTTTCTTCAATGTTCACTCCTCGATAATTTAGTCCTGGACTCAGAAGGACTGCTGCAACAACACGATCGTCTCGCGCTATTGCAAGAAGTGCGTGATTTGCACCAATTGAACCACCAATCACAATTACTTTCGTTATTCCGTTTGCGAAAAGAAATGTAATTGCTGCATCAACATCTAGAGCAATGTCTTGGTAGTCTTGCGACGCTTCAAGATGTCCTGTACTCCTGCCTCGACCTCGATAATCAATTGCGATCGTTGAATATCCTGCTTTGGTTAGTGAAGGAATGAGGGGTTGCCAACTTTCTTTACTTGCAGGAAGCATATGCACAAGAACAATTCCAAATTTGCTTTCAGGAACTGGATTGTAGTCGTATGCGATTCGCGTTTCATCCATTGAATTTAAAAATTGTGCCATGGTGCAAGAGCTTAGGAATGCCAGCAGAACCACTGCATTAACGGTTTGCTTACGCACACCAGATGCTAACGAAGATACTCTTATAAACATTTGTGGAATTTTTTGTTCATGCGCATTGTTCTTGTTGCGGGAGTTCTTGTACTTGTAAAAAACAAATTCATTATTCTGCAGCGAAGTGCAACTGATTATTACGGAGGTTGGTGGGGGCTACCTGCGGGGTCTGTTCATGAAGGAGAGTCTCCAGTACATGGCGCAATTCGAGAATTAAAAGAAGAAACTGGAATTGTTCTTCGTGAAGAAGCGGTGATGTTTGTGAAGGAATATTACTTGAAAAGAAATGACGCACTCACGTTGAGATTCTTCTTGTTTAAAACCGAATTACCAGAACAACTTCAGGTAACTCTTTGCAAAGAGCATTGCGCGTTCCAATGGGTTTCTTCAGATGAGTGTGCAGCAACTCCAAAATTGCTTGATGGGTTTGATGAGATTTTGTGGGATGTGTTCAACACCAGAGTTACTATTAATCAGAAATTTTAAAGTAGAAACTATAAATAGCTCTGGCAAACTCTGTCTTTTGAATGAACTCGGCAGAGCTTAGAACACTCGTTCAGATAGGTTATCACGAATTAACAGAACAATACATTTCTTGTACAACTGAAACTAGTAATCGAAAAAGAGGGGAATTGGTGCCGGTCCAGCCAAGTCCAGAGTCGCTTGTCGTGCTGCTTTATGATATAGAATTTGAAATCAAACGAGCGGCAAGAAACGGAATTGCGCACCTACCTGTTTTGTTGTTCTCACTTCACTCTGATGTGTGTTGCTACTTCAAATACAGTAGTGGAATCGGAGCTGACCAGCTTGAAGATATTATGGATGATTACATTAAATGTTGTATTGGATACGCAATGGATTTCGTAATTGAAGATGGTGAACTTCGGGTTTTACCTGATACAGAAAGTGATTTGGTAGATGATTCTTGCGATAATTATGACTATTAAGCTTATTGCATTTAATTAATTCTTACCTAGCGCTTTATTGATTGCGATCTTATTAAAACCCGTAATTATTGTGCCGTTTATGTCGAGAACTGGAACTCCCAGTTGACCACTTTTTGCAATCATTTCTTGCGCTGCATCTTCATTATCGCTAACATCAATTTCTTTAAATTTTAGTTTAAGTTCTTTGAGATATTCTTTTGCAATTTTACAGTATGGACAGGAAGGAGTGCTGTACACGACGATATTGTGCTTGTTTGTTTTTTCTTTTTTCATTGTTGTTAAGTTGGTTTTTGCATTTATATAAATCTGTTGTTTAACGTTCGCTAAAACGTTTGCGAGTTCGTTCGCTGTGGCTCGCTCACTCAGCAAACGTTAAAATGAACACTCGAATAGAGATAGTAAGAGTAGTCGTAGTCTAAGATTCCGCTGTGAGCGTAGCGCGAACTGCGGAATCTTTTTTAGTAACATTTAAATCATCAAGCTATCTTCACTCACTAAAAAAGGGGTGTTTGTGTGGCAAAAGATGTTGAAACGCTTGCTGAGAATACTGATCCTGAGGCAGAGAATAGTCTTGTGATGATCGGGGTGTGGGCGATTGTTGCGATTGTTGCGATTGTTGCACTTGTCTTGTGGTTAACTCGTCGCTTGTAGGCATATAGTGATCCTATGGGATTGTAGGAAGAGAATGTATGAACCGTGATGATGTTGGGTTTGTTGTATTAATATGTATTGTACTTGTTTTATTGCTACTAATGATTGTATATCTTGATGTACTTTTTCCATTACCAACTCCTCAGGCGTTGATGGGGTAACAAAAAGATTTTGGTGATGTGCACATGAATGGACGTGATTTCCTTGAATAATAATGCTAAAAACATGACAAACTATGAAAACGTAACAACGAATAAAAATAGAAATCAAGCTCGATTGTCAGTCTTTGAATCATTTGTGTTTAGCTTGTCCTTTTCTATTCGAGCAATAAACTCTTCGCGTTGGTTGTTCCTCGTTAGCATGATACTCGACGGAGCATTCTTGATCTTAACTGGAATTTTTGTACAACCAATTCTTGATAGACTGGTTGCTTTTGGAATTGTGATTGGCTCGCTTATTGCAAAACGCGGTTTCTCGATTAGCGTACTATCACAATTATTCCTGCCGGATGTCGAGCCATATTCAGGAAAAGTTGTCATGTTGTACTTGTTACTTGTGCTTGTTTCATACTTCTTGTATGTTGTAGTTGAAGGATCTGCCTGGCTGTTGTGTAAAAAAATTGCGAGAGGTGTTCGTTCCAAATCTGATGCTTCTTGTAAAACTGATGAACTTTCCCAGTCATTTCGTTATTTTTCTGTGAGTAATATCCGAGAATGGAGAAGGTTTATTTTGCAATTTGCACAACTGAATAGCTGGCTTTTTGTGTGGCTTGCAGTGTATGGTGTGCTTGATTTACTTATTTCTTTACGCAGCAAAGTTGTTGAACTTGCAGTGCATTCGCAAGTCACTGATCCACTTGGATTTTTGCTCTTGATTTTGCTATTTGTATCTTTTGTTATTGCAGTTCTTTCTTACACAACAATGAATTTTTTGCAGGGACTTCGTTTGCTTTATTCTCGTGATGTTCGCGTCTCAATTTGTTTTATTGTTATACTGTTGCTTGCTCTTGATTTCGCACTCTTCTTGCTTAGTTCGTATGGAACTGTTGGCATTAGTCTTGCTGCAGTATTGATGTTATTCGTTTTTTCTTTTCTACGTGTTTATGTGATTGGCGTTTGTTCTTGTGATCAGGTGGAATCATAATATGTGGGTGCATAATCTTAATCCAGTACTTTTGAATCTCGGAGTGTTGCAAATTCGATGGTATGGATTGATGTATGTTCTGGGATTTTTGTTTACATACTATTGGGCGCGCAAAAGAATATTATTTGGCACTATTTCTGCTAAATTGCTCTCCTTGTCAGATCTTGACTCATTACTTTCTTGGATGACATTTAGCATGATTATTGGAGCAAGAATTGGAGAGGTTTTGCTCTATCATCCGTCTTATTATTTTGCAAATCCTCTCAAAATTTTTGCGATCTGGGAAGGAGGATTATCATTTCATGGCGCACTTGTTGGTATGATCCTTGTCGTTTTGTGGTGGTGCCAAAGTCGAAAACGCTCTTTTCTTGAAATTGCAGATGTGTTCTGTGTGCCAATTAGTCTTGCGAATGCGTTTGGAAGAATTGGCAATTTCATTAATGGAGAATTGCCAGGCACTATAACATCATTACCTTGGGCAGTTCAATTCCCTTCTGCAGTTGATTTTCGTCATCCTTCCCAATTATATGAAGCAGCGTATGACATTCTCATTTTTGTTATCCTTTGTTATACTCCTCGTTATCTTCCTCGTTTGTTTCCTAGTTATTTTCATTCTTCTCACGGTTCATCTTGTGATGTCCCAAAAGGAACAACGTTCGCCATGTTTTTAATTCTGTACGCAATATTTCGCTCACTTGTGGAATTCGTGCGAGAACCAGAAATCATGGTTGGTTTTCTTACGCTAGGACAGTTGCTTAATATTGGAATGATTATTGGCGGAGTTGGAATACTTTGGTATGCGAGGCGTTCAAGTTCTTCGTTTACTGCATAGCAGCTTATCATGTTTCATCGCTCCTTCTTCACTCTATCCTCACTCCTTCATCGCTCCTGTAAGGGCGTAACATTTAAGTATACAACTAATGCTCGGAATAGAAATGCAACTCACAGATCTCGTAGACATTCAGCTTGTTTCTGGTTCACAGGTCGGCATGAAGACATCTGATGATGTAGTAAAACTCACGTTTCGAAACAGCGGAAAAGAAGAGGAAATCGTCTTATTTCCCCCACTCTTTTGTCACGCACTTGATCTTGAAGACAACGGACTTCCAGAAAAAATGAAAAATAAAGAACAATTGCTGGATACTTCGCGCTCAAGCGAGCGTCTTGCAACTGTTCTCCAACGCTTCTTTATTCCAACGAAAGGAAAAAATCTGAAGTAAGTTGGAATTCATATCAAACTCAATGTGAACTACGCATTTCAAGTCACTAAGCTAGCCTTCGCGTCTCACAATACATCACAGTAACGATTTCCCACGCTCGCAAGAAGGATTTTTTCCATATCGCCTTGTGAACGTTAGCTTTAAAATCTGCTTCAGTTCGTTTCTTGCAGTATGATCTTGAAGTCTCTTCGTTTGCAAAACATTCGAAGTTATGTTGATACACGTGTTCAATTTCCCCTCGGTAGCGTCCTTCTTGCGGGAGATATTGGAAGCGGGAAGTCAACGATTCTTGCCGGAATTGAATTCGCATTATTTGGGCTTGGCGAACTTTCTAGCGAGGGACTGCTCCGTCATGGGTGCCAGCGAGGAAATGTAGAACTCATCTTTACCCTTGATTCGCAAGAAATCACTGTTCAACGTGCTCTACGCGCAACAAAAACAGGAATTGTACAAGACACATGTATACTAACAATGCACGGGTTGAGTCAGCAATTAACACCAACTGAATTAAAAGCGCACATTCTTGGCATACTCGGGTATCCTCGTGAACTTGTCTCAAAAAGCAAAAACGCACTCTATCGTTACACGGTTTACACTCCACAAGAAGAAATGAAAGCAATCTTGTTCGCTCCTGCAGATGAACGCTTGAATGTGTTGCGCAGAGTATTTGGTATTGACAAGTACAAACGCATTGCAGAAAACGCAGCAATCTACATACGCTCGCTTCGTGAACGTGCACGTCTTTTGGAAGGCAAGACTGCTGATTTGGCACAAAAACAACAATTTCTTTTGACAATTGATGAACAGATAACAGCAAAAAAAAACACGCTCTCGTCCCTAGAATCCAATCTTCGAATGCTACAAGAATGCGCACTTGCAGGCAAAGAAGCACGCATTACACTTGAACATCAAACGCAACTTCTTATGGCATTACGATCAGAACTCACTAGTTGCGAAGCAGAACATCGTTATAAACAAGAATTTTTGCAACGCCACGCTGACGAACTCGCACGTATTCTTCCTGCCACAAAACAATTACGCATAGAACTTACAAGCCCTGCACTCTCTGCCTTGCCCTACACAACAGATGCAGTACAACACCAAGTTGCAAAAGCAGAAACAGAAATTTCAAAAATCACAGGATTGCTTGCTGAAGCACGAACCCACATACAACATCATACCAGTGTTAAAAAACAAGTACTCGGACTTGACAAATGCCCAGTCTGTTTGCAATCTGTTACCCAAGAACATAAGCGTTCAATAGTTAATTCTGCTGACGAGCAACTATGGCAGTGGCAAACGTCCTTAAAACAACACGAGCAAGCATTCAGTACTCTGTCAAGTTCTCGCGACCTCGCAAAAAAACAACTTGAAGAATTACGATCACGAGAGAATCAACTGCGCGAACTTTCATTTAAACGCAGCTCACTTCAAGATAAAGAACAACTCTGTTTGCGCCTTGAAGAAACAGTACTTGCGACAAAAGAATTACTCCAAACTATCGAGAAAAAATGTCACGAACTTAACGAACAAATGACTACGCTACTTCCTGTTGAACAAGAACTTCTCACTACAAAAACTCGCCTCGAACAATGCACAACCGAGCTACACGCAAAAGAAGTAGAATATGCAAGAATAGGACAGGACTTACGAAACTTAACTGAACAACGAGAATTTATTGCAACTGAAGTAAAAGAAAAACAACAACTTTCAAATAGACTCACAAAACTTCGATCATTACTTTCATGGCTAGAAGACTTCTTTGTTCCATTAATGGGAACTGTTGAACGCCACGTCTTTAGCAGAGTGTGGGGAGATTTCAATTCGCTGTTCAGTCAATGGTTTGGCGTTCTTGTACCCCTTGACCTTTCTGCAAGATTAGATGATTCATTCTCACCTATCATAACACAAAACGGATTTGAGACGGCAATCGATGACCTATCAGGGGGCGAACGCACTGCAGCGGCACTTGCGTATCGTTTCGCACTCAATAGAGTTGTAAATGAAGTTACTGATTCAATGCAAACTAAAGATGTGATAATTCTTGATGAGCCAACTGACGGATTTAGCGATGAACAACTTGAGCGAATGCGAGATGTACTCCTTCAACTTGGCGTTCGTCAAGTAATTATTGTGAGTCACGAACAAAAACTGGAAGGATTTGTGGACCACGTAATGCGGGTTGCAAAAGAAGCACAAGTGAGTTCTGTTTCTTCTTAAACAATACTTGTTCGCACTTTTCTTGCTAAAACAATGGATGAAGCGTTCAGATGACGAATCAGGATGGAAAGATTTATTAATAAAACACTTTCAGCGAAACATAAGGGACATTCGAGGATTAACAATCGCAGCAAAAAGAGGGGAGGACAATATGAAATCAAATAGCACGTTCTTGGTAGTTCTTAGCATGGTATTGCTCATTGCATTACTTGCGCAGCCAGTTTTGGGAGCTATTTCTGCAGTTAAAACAAATACTACGGGTACATTTGTTCTGAAAGGCGGGTTTGCGAACTTCACGATTAACATCACAAATAACGGGCCAGATACCATAAATATTACAGTTAATGATTCCATTCCTTCTGGCACAACATTGAACACAAGTACGCCAGCAAGTGATGCTGGTTCTACTGCTTCCCAAGCACTATGGACTTTTTCAACTATAGCTGCAAACCAAAGTATCATAATCAACATGACGCTCAACGTGAGCGCAGTTCAGTTCTCAAATGGAACCCCTCTTAATAATACTGCAATCATTAACTCAACAAATACATCTGCATTCATGCAAAATGTTACAGTAAATGCATCAGTTATAGTTCGCGGCATTCCAATACTTGTCTTTAGCAAAACTGCAAATCAGACAGAAGTCATCAAAGGAAGACAACTACGTTACAGCTTATTCGTGAATAACACGGGAGATGAAACTGCTTCAAACGTTGCAATTGTGGAACTTTATCCTTCACAAGTCATCTTTGATAGTGCAATTCCTGCAGCGGCATCAGGAAACAACACATTCCAAGTTGGCAACCTGACTCCGAACTCAACATTAACCATCAACATTACTGTGAACGTTTCTTCGTCAACAGCAAATGCAACGAATATCAATAACACTGCAAATATCAGTTTCGGAAATAACTTCCTTGTAACAAGCAATGGAACACTAAACGTTTCTGTTCAAGTGCACGGTATTCCAACATTGACCTTTAGCAAACTTGTGAATTCATCAGTTGTTGTGCGCGGTCGTGGTGTGCTTTACCAGATTTTGATTAATAACACTGGCGATGACACTGCATCGAACGTTACAGTTCAGGAATCGTATCCTGCAAACGTGATTTTCAACACAGCAAGTCCTGCAGCAGCATCTGGAAACATAACGTTCCAAGTAGGAAATTTAACGCCGAACAGCCAGTTCATCATTAACATCACTGTGAACACGACAAGCAGTACACTTGCGGGCATTGTTCTCAATAACACAGCAAACATCAACTTTAGCGACAATTTTGCAACAACAAGGAATGGCACAGTAAATGCGAGTTTCATAGTAACAGGAATTCCAGTACTTGCTGTAACACAATTCGGCAATGCTTCGCTTGTGAAACGCCTTGGCCAAATTAAGTACTCATTCCTCGTGAACAACACAGGCGATGATACTTCTGTGAACACTACCCTTCGTGTCCAGTACCCTGCAAACTTAATCTTTGATACAGCGCAACCATCAGCAAGCTCTGGCAACAACACCTTCACAATAGGAAATTTGACATTAAATAAGACATTTATTGTTAACGTAACTCTCAACGTGAGCTTTGGCACAAATGGAACGTTACTTAATCTGACAAGCAACGCAACAATGGTTGACAACAACAGCGTGCAAAACATTACCTTCCCTACAACAATAAATACTACAGTAGTTGGATTTGCAGTGCTCACTGTTTCAAAAATAACAAATCAATCTGAAGCAATCAGAGGAAGTGGCGTGCTCTTCCAAATCTTGGTGAACAACACTGGAGATGATACTGCAGTAAACACAACACTTGGAGAAACATATCCTTCCCAAGTTATATTTAACACTGCATCCCCAGCAGCAAGCTCTGGAAACAACACCTTCATTATTGGAAACTTAAGTCCAAACAGCCAGTTCATTGTGAACATCACAGTGAACCTTAGCACAGCAATTGTGAACGGAACTGTGCTCAACAACACTGCAAATGTAACGTTTGTCAACTTCTTCACGCAATCAAATCTTTCAATTGTGAATGCAAGTGTACGAGCGCACGGAATTCCTGTAATTTCGCTCGTGAGTACAGAGAGTACATCGCAAGTGATACGTGGAAGATCCTTCAACTACACAGTACGTGTGACGAACAATGGTGATGATACAGCGGGAAACACAACCTTGATTTTTGCGTATCCTGCACAATTTATCTTTGTGAACTCTTCACCAGCAAATTCAACAACTGGAAACAACACGTTTGTCCTTGGAAACTTCACACCAAACTCAACTATAACCTTCAACATTACCGGAACAATTAGAACTGACGCAACAAACGGAACTGTAATTAATAACACAGCAAATGTCACAATGCAAAACTTGATGCTGTCGTTGAACAGTTCGTTCCTAACAAACCAATCAACAGTACGAGGAATTGCTAACGTGACAATAACGAAATCAGTTACTCCATCATCCCTGCAAGCAGGAGGAAACATCCAATATTTCATCCTCCTAAATAACACTGGAGATGACACAGCGTTCAACGTATCAGTGGATGATCCATTTCCAAGCGGAACGACACTTGTCTCAACAAGTCCAGCGCCAAACAGCGGATTAAGCTTGTTTGTCTTCCCAGCAATTGGAGGATTTAACAATGTAACAAAT
>JAHFPE010000067.1 GCA_023261345.1 Candidatus Woesearchaeota archaeon | reverse complement strand
GAGGGGTCTAAAACTCCGCACTTTAGTGCGAAATTTTTAATCCCAAAAACTCGCGGTGCGGCGAGGAGCGTAAAACCGTGGGCTTTAGCCCGCGGATACTTCCGAGCAACCGAGTTTTTGTCATTCATACCTTTTTTCATTGCTTCTCATACAACAATTGTGAGGCGCATTAATTCAATTGCGTGTATTGGTGAAATTTGTTGTGTATCTACTACTCTGATTTTAGGAGAAATTATGATGTGCCCTCAGTCATTGCGGGCTATGTGCGGTTTTTCAACAGAGTCAACGGTAAAATTGTCGGTTTCAAATATGATTCCCATGGTTAGTCGATTCGAATTGGTTTTGCTTTTTTTCGAACAAACCAACCTATGTCATAGACGTTTTTTATGACGAGTCCGCGCGCTTGTAATTTTTGTTCAACTGAGCCAATTCCAAGGCATTCTTGTTTTGCATTCATCACAAGTACAAGATCTCGAACAGATGGCTTTCCAGTTACTTCTATTATGCTCTCGCTAAATATGTCTCGCGCGCAAATGAAGAGCCACGCGCCTTTTTCATTAAGAGTTACTTTGAATTCTGCCTTGTTGCAAAGGAGCGTTAGGAGGTATGTGCTTGGCAAAAAGCCAGTTCCAAATTCTCTTCCAAGTAAGATGCCTGCGGCAGCACAGGTCATGTTTGTTCCAACTACCATTCTGCGTAGTTTTTCATCAACAAGATAGTATCCAGAACCAAGTTTGAGAACTGTATGTTCATCAATGATGGGTGCTTGAGTGAATATGCGAATGAATTTCCAGAGCATTAGGGCGCCTTCCGAAGTCGTGCGACGAAAAATCCTTGCGTTCCTGTTTTGTGTGGCCAGCAGCGTGTGCAATTCTTTATTGTGGGATGCAGTTTTCTTCCAAATACAGTTGTGAGTCCGGCGTCTCCAATGCCAAGTCTGGTTGGTTCAAGCACAACTCCTCCACGTTCTAAAATCCATTGCATGTTTAATTCATTTTCTTCTGGTTCAAGGGAGCATGTGCTGTACACAAGTACGCCATTTGGCTTGAGTAATTTTATTGTTTCGCCAAGTATTCTGCGTTGTATTGCTGCTGAGGTTCGTATTCCTGTTATGTCTCGTTTGAGTAGCCATTCTTTATCAGCAGCGTAATTTCCTGAGCATGGTGCATCGAGAAGAATTTTATCAAAATGCATGTTGAGTCGAGCGGCATTTGCTGCATCCATTTGAAAAACAATAACTCCTGGAGTTCGCATTCGCTCAAGATTATGCAGTAATTGTGGCATGCGGTGTGGTTTTCTTTCAATTGCAACAACGCATCCTTTGCCGCCCATCCATTCTTGGAGCTGTGTTGTCTTTCCTCCGGGAGAAGCGCATGCATCAAGCACAAGGTCTCCCGGTTCAGGATTTAACACTTGCACAGGAAGTTGTGAGGCAGTTTCTTGTACATAATAATAACCCAAAAAGTGTTCTGCAATCGAACCTAGTGAAAATTTTCCGGTTGTCCAAAATCCATTGCGGCAGTATGGGATTTTTTCAACAATTACTCCAAGTGACTCGAGTCGTTGTTTTAAGATGTATTCTTGGGTTTGTAGTGGATTCATTCGTATTGCATTCTTGAGTGGTACGTGGGTTAACTTTCCGCCTAAGCTTTCGTATCGTTTTCGAAAGAATTCTTCGCCCGAATCCTGGGTTCGCGTGTGGCGTGTTGTTGCTTCCATGTTGTTAGACTCGCTTCCATGTTGAGCGATTTCCTGCGTCCTCAACTAGGATTCCTGTATCAAGAAGTTTTTTTCGTAGTGTATCTGCAAGAGTCCAGTCTTTTTTCTTTCTTGCTACTTCGCGCTCTTCAATTAATGACTTTTGCTCAGAAGACAATTGTTCATCTTTAAAATTCATAACTCCGAGTATTTCGTTGTAGTTTTTTAAGACTCCGAGTGCCTCTCTCGCATTCGCGATATCTAAACTTTTTGTGGCAATAGAAGAATTTAGTGTTCGAACAAACTCAAAAACTGCTCCAAGTGCTCTGCTTGTTTCGAAATCATCATTCATTGCTGTTGTGAATTTTTTTTGAAGTGATTGAATCTCATCGTTGATCTTGGAGTGCGTTTCTTCGTCGTTTTTTTCATTGACTAACTTAAGTAAGTGAATAGTTTCATTGAGTCGTTCAACTGCGTTTGCTGCAGCGCGAAGTCCCTCGTCAGTATAATTAATTGGTGAACGATAATGTGTACTTAGGAAAAAATACCGAAGTGCTGCTGCCGGAAATTTTTTGAGACTATCTCGTATCGTGGTAAAATTCTTGAGGGATTTTGACATCTTTTCGCCATTCACTTGCAAGAATCCGTTATGTAGCCAATACTTTGCAAGAGGTTTTCCTGAGAGTGCTTCCATTTGTGCGATCTCTGCTTCATGATGGGGAAAAATAAGATCCATTCCTCCGCCATGGACGTCATATTGGCTTCCGAATTCTGTTTCAGTGATTGCAGTATCTTCAATATGCCATCCTGGACGCCCTTTGCCAAACTGGCTATCCCAACTTGGCTCTCCTTGTTTGTGTTTTTTCCATAATGAGAAATCTCCAAGGTTTTTCTTGGCAGGGTTAGGTTCAATTCGTTGGACTTTTAATTCTTCAAGTTTTTGATTGGATAATTTTCCATATTCTAAAAAGGAAGAAATATCAAAATATACTCCATCTGTTGCGAGATATGCATGACCTGTTTTAATAAGACGTTCAATTTGATTAATTATTTCTGAAATGTAATTTGTTGCTCGTGCATATTTCGTAACTGCAGTGACTCCTAATGCGAGCATGTCTTCATGGTATGTTTTTTCGTAGTGTTCAGCAATTTCTTTTGCAGTTTTCTTTTCTTCTGCTGCTCTGACAATTATCTTGTCATCCACGTCAGTAATGTTCTGCACATACCGAACAGTAAACCCTAAACTGCGTAAGTATTTTACGATGACGTCATACACAACATAGCTTCTGCCATGTCCAATGTGTGCGTAATCATACACTGTGGGACCGCAGACAAAGAAATTGATTTGTCCTTGTTTGAGAGGTACAAAATCATTCTTTTTCCTGCCAAGTGTATTGTATACATGTAAAGACATATTATCATCTGACACCGAACCACTTTATAAAGACTGCCGATTTATTGAGACCCAAAAAAGTTTTCTACAACATGGCGCCCAAAACGCATAAAGACTTAAAAACATCATTCTCCTTCTGCGCTTTAAATGTCACGTGAAGAACGTCTTGCTGCGTATAGAGGCATAGTTCCTTTTCTTGATGCAACGCTAGCGCAAACTGTTGCTGATGCGGTTTTTTCTGGCGCGCGGAGAAATGCGATTATCAAGAATGCGATTGATGAAATAATTGGGAGAACCAATGATTCTCAAATTGCATATTCTGTTATGGGAAGCGTGTTTGTTACAGGGAGTGAAAATGGTTGTGCTTATGATTCTCCAGGAGATTTACGTGATGCGATTGTTGAACTAAGGGATGCACCAATCCAGAACGAGAAGGTATTGCTTGCGACGGGTTACACGCCTGAATTATTAGAAAAGTCTGTGGCCGAAGCAAGAATAAGATGTCAAGAAAATATTGAGAGATTGGATCAACTTTTACGTTAGTGTGCTTTTCTTTTAAACCAGTGAGGAATGTTTCTTAACATACTTCCATGGGACATGTATTCTGCAAGAATAACTCCAAGAACCACGACGCAAACGTATGTGAGCATCAGCATGATACTATCCAGTAGTGCAGGTAAAGGAGTTCCAAAAAGCATTGCTCTGCGTACAAGACTTCCTGATAACACAAGTGGATTGTATGCAGTGATCTTTTGAATTGAGAGAGGCATACTTTCGAGTGGGATGATGACATCGCTAAGGAATAGCAGTAGGCTCGCAAGAGTGACTGCTGCAAGAGTTGCTGTTTCTTCGCTGTTAAACAAATATCCAATAATCATTCCAAGCAAGATAAAAAATGCAACGATGAGTAAAAGAACAAATGTTGTTATCAAAAATGAGCTTGCGAGTTCAGCACTAAAGAAAAGTGCGGAAATGATGAGGATAACAAGTACTTGTACTCCGAGTAACAAAAACGAACTAACAAAGTTTCCAAGGACAAACACGAGATGAGGAACTGGTGATAAAAAGTTTCGAAACGCAGCAGGACTTGATTTTTCAAGTAGAATCATGGTGGGTGCAAGAAGTATTGCTGTTGACATGATAATGAGGACGATAAGAACAGGGAAAATGTAGTTTAAGTACGTGTTTTTTGCAGCAACTGGTTTGATAACTGTTTTTATTGGTTGAACAATTGCTGCAGCGTCCTTAATTGCAATTGAATCGATTGATTGCGCGATTGTGTCAAATCCTTTTTGTACAGAAAGTATTTCTTTAAGTGCAGAATCCAAAAGCGAACTAGTTGCGGAGAGTTGATCAATTTCGTTTTTGCGTTCACTATCTGCCTTGGCTAGCTGTGCTTTTGTTGCATCAAGAGCAAGAGTTATGTCGGTAACGAGAGTATTAAACCTTCGAAATTCCTGTAATGACATGTCTGAGGCGTTCTTCACTTGTTCTTTGAGTGTGGAAATAGATGTGTCTGCTGCGAGGAGTGTTGCAGTCAGGTTGGCATTTCCTTTTACATTTGCAAGTAACTTGCTAATTTCATTTGATGCAGTTTCAAGTGCCTTGTCTGCAGATGATTTTAATGCAGCATTCCAATAATTAACCTTGCCTTTTGCATCAGAAATGTTCAGGAGTATCGCGGGGTCAGCATGATATCCAAGATCGATATTTTTGAGTTGTTCTTTTTCTTTTGTTAGTTGTCCTGCTGCATTGTCATTGATTGTTGTGTACGCAATAATATTTTGTCTGCGTTTCTGAAGTTCTTGTTTTGTTGTGTCAAGTGTTTGAAGAATGACTCCTGTTAAGTTTGTGCTTAATTCTTGTGTTTTTCCTCCCACATTTTCAGTCATCACTCCAAGTACTGTCCAAACAAGGTTAATGCGTGAATAATCGACGTGAACAGTGATTTCGTTTGCGCTTTCAGTTGCGAGTGCGAATCCGGGAGAAAAAACAACGCATGCATTGATTTCGCCAGTTCCAATTGCACTGATGCACTCTGTGTTTGTGTCATAGCGACTTACCCCAAAATTATTTTGCGTTAACCTCTCGACAAACGAATTGCTTAAATCATTGTATTGTGAGGAAAAAACGCCAAGTTTTACTGAATATGTGTTGGAATTATCAAATGCAAGTCCTGCAAGTAAAATGACAAGGAGGGGTCCCAAAACAATGATGAGCGCGCTCGTTCGTGCACGCACTAAAACTAAAATGTTTTTTTTGATTAAACTTGTGAGCATCATTGTTGCACCAGGTTGTTAAATAATTCTTGC
>JAHFPE010000066.1 GCA_023261345.1 Candidatus Woesearchaeota archaeon | reverse complement strand
GATTCGCTAGAATAGCAACTAGAAAGTATGTAAATTTTTGCAATTTGCTATAAGTGATTAAAACTCCTCAATAACCTGGCAATGTCTGATTTGTGAAGATTGCAGTTCCTCCCACAATTGATTTGCAACACCTGGCTGAGAAATATCTAAAGGTAATTTTTCATCAATTGCCTAGAAGAGACTAATAGCATATTTCTTGAATATGTTGGCAGGAACCATCAATTGAGTTCCTAATTAAGTTGCTCATACATCTCAACGCTGAAGCTCTACATGTTTTTATAGGTGGCGTAACGCAGAATTTATGAATAAGTGCCAATTACGATAATAATACTTCAATAAATTAATCCACTGCCGCCATGGCACAACCTGGTACTGCGACGGTCTCGAACCTTGAAAGATCTCACGATCAAAAGAGCGAACCGTTTTCCGCAAGGATTTCCCAGTTCAAATCTGGGTGGCGGCGTGTCATCTTCAACACGCATAGCGATTATTGCATGACTAGCCAAACAGTGATTTGAACTGGGCTCACTAACGAGTAGCAGTGACGTTGGTTTGTGCCCAGTTCAAATCTGGGTGGCGGCGTATCTTTTCATGCATTTGCAAGAGGCGTTTAAACCATAATGATTTGAACATGCGAAAAACTCTTACTAACTTCTCTTCACTGCATTCTATTCACTACAACTAGCAATACGTATTTTATGCGGGGGAAGTGTCCCCCCGAAAAACCTCCTCACGATTACGACGGCGCTCACGACACCTTTCACTACGACGACGCTTCAGCGAACACCATGAAAAAAGAACACATGCCACGAACAAGAAACACGTCTTCCGTTCCGTGTTTGCAGATTTTGAAACGCAAACTCAATCGAGGTCAAGATTCAGTAGAATGAACGTGCTCGAATTTTTTTCTTTTTGTTCAACTTTTTCTTTTTTCAAAAAAAGAAAAAGTTCCATAATTACCTTTCTGCTTTCTGAAATAGTAAAGAATTTAATTTCAAAGAATTGCATAAATACATTTCCACCTTGAGTAATAGCAAGAAATACCTTCAAAAAAAATCTTCAGAAAAGCAACAAAATACTTTTCTAAAGAGCAACATCGCGTAAACACTTAAAAGCAACTAAAAAAAATTACGTTGTTGTGAGTTACACATCAAATTTTACAAAGCCAAATGGACATGTTTTATACAAAGGAAAGTGCTTAGAGGCAGAACTTTTAGATGAGGCAAAACAGGTACTTAGACATCATCAATTGCCAAGTCTTCCTGAACGTACCCCAAGATATTTGGTTGAAGCATTGTTGTTTTGTGTTAGTAGTCAGTATTGTTCTTTCGAGCGGCCGTTAGAGTTTCTTAAGTCTTTGCATGAGTACGCTCAAGAAGATTTGTTGAATCCAGAAATTTTAGCTTCAAAAGCGGATGCTGCAGGTCTTCCGTATAACGATAGATTTGCTCCAGCTTTGAAGGTGGCACGCGATTATGAAGGAGGTATTGAAGCGCTTGCGGACGACGCGTTGGACAGCCCACTTGCTACTCGCAGGAAAATTGCGAAGTATCACAAGTTTTTAGCACCAAAAACGTTTTCCTTGTGGTATCTTTGTTTGGGGGGTAAAGATCTCATTTGTATTGATCGACACGTCGCAAGAGCGGTTGCTGGTCCTAGATCGCATGGACTTGGAATCAATGTTGCAAAAAAGTTTAGAGTGCCGCAGGCGAGACCTGATGGAAGAAAGATTATCGCGTATCCAAGAATTGGTGAGTATGAACGTATTGAAAAAAGAATCCTAGAAGAATGCACGAATGAAGAACTTTTGCAAGACGGTTGTTCTCGACCCAATGGTGCGCTTATCACAACATTATTTTGGGTGGATGGTGCAAGTCGTGCACGTGCAGAAGATGAGGAAACTCCTTCTCGACTTCTGTTTGAAAGCCCGTACAGTTCGACGTAATACTAAAAATTTTGACTTCAAAAGCAAATTTTTGTCTGCTGGACCGAAAAGATTTTTTTATGACGAATGAAATGACACATTACGAATGTGCCCTAATCTTCTCCTCTAACAGAATCTATAAAATTAGTTTTCAATGGTTCGCCAGTGCATCCAATACGAAGCGTAGAAAAAAAGGAGTTATTGCGAATAGCGATGTCACTGTGTGCATTAAGGTAAGCTATTCGTGCGAAGTTTGAATACTTAACTAATACTCCATCTATTTCATCACAAGTTATTTCGTCATATTGAAGATTGCCTAAATCATTAAGATATAATCGGAGAATATTATTCTGAGAACAAATAGTAAAACTGTCCCCTATCAACACTATTCCTGCCTTAATCAATTTCCTAATATCTTTTCTTACGCTTTGAAGTTCGCTAATGCAATCATCAACCCCTTTAACAGCACTAAAAGGGATTCCCTGTATTCTATTTTTTGAATCATATATCCTAAAAGGATGGTCTTGATATCTTTTCATCATGAGCGCAGGAAAATCATAACCGTTAATAGCCACATGTACAATTCTCGATTCTTCATTCACCAAAAAGCCCTGATTCTGAAGTAATTTAGTATTTTCAGGTTCGCATAAGCAAGAACTCCATTTTTCTGATATTATTCCAGGTGCATCATTATATTGGCAAATCGCCATTGCATACTTTTTACAATTTAGTGTAACTGAGTACACCGCTTTGGTTCCTCCTGAACCTAATAAACTTTCAATCTTTACCTCAATTCCTTCTACCGTTATTCGTGTTTTACCTTCCACGAGATTCTTTGTAGACATGCCTGTTTTCCATATAGAAACGAGGTTCTCCACTGTCAACATAGTATTTGCTTTTTCAATGGAAAGTTGAGGAGTATCAATCATAAAAAGATCTTATTTTTACCAATTTATAAATGTTTCGTTGAAGTAATTACTATCAAGTAATTATTAAGTGAATTGCAGACTACAGTAACTCGTTCACAACGCTACGAATAAAAATTTTTATCCTTCAATCGAATGATGCCACCTGATTATTGACAAACCTTTAAAAGAAGTAAAGTGAATCACGCACGTATTGCGCTTGTGGTCTAGTGGTAGAATGCGGCCTTGCCATTTTTTGCAATCAGGCTGAGACCCGGGTCCGATTCCCGGCAGGCGCATCATGAGCAGTCGCGAACCAACGAATGCGGGGCTCGCCGATGAGCGTATGGCGACGTCGGTTTTGTCCGGCAGGCGCATCGTGAACGTTAGTGAATGAGAGAATGAAGAAAAGAAACATGACGTACAATCCTCCCATTGATCCAACGTCGCTTCGTTGCTTATACTCGAGAACGTTAAATGCGGCCGAGCAAACTGACGACAAAGCTCCAAATAGAATTCTTCTAACTGGTCATTCGCATCAAGCGCAGCCAGATGTTGCAGATGAGGCAGCAAGGTATGCAACGTCTCTTGCACACAAATTCGTTGACGATAAGTGGGGGGTTATTTTTGGTGAAGTATTGCCAGAGTTTCAGAAAGGAATTGCAAAACGGATTGGGTGCGCTGATCCCAATAGTATCATTAATGGTCATAACACTCATGAACTCGTATCACCTTTTCTTTCAAGTTGGCATTGGGATCATGAGACCCGTATTGTGAGTACTTCCTCCGAATTTCAGTCGTTGCTTCGTCAGCTTCTTGCATTGCAAGGGCAACGTGACGTGGACGTAGAATTTGTTTCTACAGAGGATAAAGATTCTCTTACTGATCGCATTGTAAAAGCAATAACTCCTGGCACTAATGCGGTTTTAGTTTCAACTGTATTCTTTAATGATGGATTTGTATTACAAGACGTACCAAGAATTGTTGAGAAAGCGAGTTCAGTTGGCGCAAGTGTACTCCTTGATGCTGCGCACATGTGCAATGTACGGATGATGAATGTTGATCGGGATTATGGTGATGCGTTTGTGACTGGCACAGGATACAAATACGCACAAGGTGGTGAGGGTGCAGCGTGGCTTAGAGTACCGAAATCTACAAGATTAATCCCTACAATCACTGGTTGGTTTGCTGATTTTCCTGCGTTAAAGGAAGAAAAATATCCTGTACCGATAAGATATAATGAAGGTGCTGCAAAATTTGCAGGCGCAACATTTGATGCAACTGGTCTTTGTCGGCAGAATGCTGCATTCAAGTTGATGGATGAAAGAGGGCTCACTGTTGAATTACTTGAGAGAAACAATCTCTACCAAACGAAATATTTGATGGACGTATTTGAAGAATTCGGTCTTCGGAAATATAATTGCGAAGTTGTTTCATCTCCACTTGACGCAAGAAGGGGTCCATTCCTTGCAATTGATATTGGAACAGCAGAACGCGCAGGCAAGGTTCAATCTATGCTCAAAAATGATTACGCAATTTGGACTGATAATCGTGGTAAAATCCTTCGTCTTGGTCCAGCGCCGTATACTTTGCAAGAAGAACTTGATTGGGGAATGCGTTATCTGAGTGAAACATTGAAGAAAACTCCTTGAAAAAAATGTATTATGGCCAAAGCCACTAGGACTAGTTACAGAAAAGAGAGAATGTGTTTTGCAATTGCATTATCCAAAATGTACTTCTTGTCCAGCGCCATTTCTAACTTGAACGTATGGAAGACTGCACGAAAGTGTATCAAGTGACTCACCAAAGTTTGTTTGCGTCATAAGTTTAACGAAATCTTTTTCATTTGTTGCAGGTAACAACCGAAGACCACAATCAAATGCGCAGGCAATTGGTAATTGAAGCGTACTTTGTAGCTCTGCTGCACGGACTGCTCGTCGTAATTTCCCAACTGTTGTGTATTTGTCAAGATGAATCGTAGTTGTTCCAAGAGGAATCATTCCACAATACACAACTGGCAAGGTAACATCATCATACTCCTCAAGTGAGTCTGCAACGTTGCTTGCTTGAATTGCTTTACCCGGGGTTTGTTCACTAAACAACGCAACCACTCCTGCAACAATGACAAGTACAAGTAGAACAAACATATACTTTCCCTCTCTTGCTTTCATATTAGTGGCAGAGCAAGGTTGATTCTTAAACATTTCGTAAGGGTGAGGCAATGTCGAACGTTTCAATATCGCCGTAAGATTTGAGCTATTGAAAAGATCCCTTCTTGAGAGGTTGGGCGAGTGAACTTGCGAACATTTAGTAAAGACCCAACTTATACCTTCAAAAGTATTAATATATTACCATAATAAGCTTAACTTATATCTATTAATAGGTAATGTTTATAAACAAACAAGGTAAATAGCGCAAATACAGGTGTTTTGATGAACAAGCGCACATTCGAAGTTCTCCGTCATAAACTGCTACGAACGTTTGCAACAGGTCAAAAAACAGTGAATCAAGCAGCAAGCGAAGCAGGCATTAACTGGCGCACTGTTAACAATCACATCACGTTTCTCCTCGGAAAAGGATACCTCAAGCCAGTGTTTGTTTCTCCATACG